>DATMJU010000694.1:0-12604 GCA_035553795.1 Vicinamibacterales bacterium | reverse complement strand
CATCCAGCCGGGCGATTGCGCGGCAATGCTGTCGAAGCTGCGCGTGCGGCCGCGCCAATATTCCATTTCCTGGTTCGAGATGAACTGCCCCGGCCAGAAGGCGACCAACTGGTCCGGCTGCGGGAAGGGAAGGGGGCGGATCAGCAGCCCGTGGACCACCGAAAACACGGCGGCGTTGGCGCCGGCGCCCAGCGCCATGAGCGTAATCGCGACGGCCGCGAAGCCGGGCCGGCGGAAGATGCTACGGAAGGCGAGCGACAGGTCGGGCATGCGCATGGCCGTTGGACGGCCCATGCGCCTGACCCGTTAGCGTGCCTACTGCTTGGTCTTGATGGGCGTGTCCTCGCGGTTGCCCCATTCCTCCCAGGCCCCGTAGTAATTGGCGAGTTTGGTGAGGTCGTGGCCGATCAAGGCGAGCGTGAAGAGGTCGTGAGATGCGCGCATGCCGACCTGGCAGTAGACCGTGACGTTGTCGGATGCCGTGATGCCCTTGTCGCGGTAGAGCTTTGCGATGTCGGCGGCCGGCTTGAACGTCCGGGTCGTGGCGTCGAGCGTGTCTTCCCAATACACGGGAATCGATGACTCGATGAAGCCGCCGCGCTTGATGTTGCGCAGCTCGCGGCCGTCGATCTCGGCCTGCGTGCGCGCATCAATCAGTTTGACCGACGGGTTGTTGATCGCGGCCTTGACCTGATCCGCGGTTGCGACCTTGACGGTGCCCGGTTTCACGGTGAACTTCGCGGCCGCCGGCGTCGGCGTGGCCGTGGTGGTCGCGCGCTTCTCCGCGGACCACTTTACCCAGCCGCCGTCGAGCAACGCGACACTCGAATGGCCGTAGTGATTCAGGATCCACCAGAGCCGCGTCGCGTAGATGCCGCCGCGCTCGTCGTAGGCGATCACGCGCGTCGTGTTCGAGATACCGAGCTTTGACATCAACGCTTCGAACTCCTGCGGCGTGGGCAGGAACGTCGGCGGCGCCTTGGGATTGCGAATCCAGTTGTTGTCGAGGAACACGGCCTCGGGAATGTGGCCGTCGGCGTAACCGCGGGCGCGCATGTCGACCACCCGGACATTCGGGTCGTTGAGGTGCTGCGCCAGCCACGCCGTGTCGACCAGGAGCTCGGGTCGCGCGTAGCCAGCCGCCGCCTGCGCACCGATCATGAGAGCGAGTAGAAAGGCCATGCGACGGATTGTATCGAGAAATGTCAGAATGACCAGACGCATGGCGACTACCGTCCCGGTTCATTCGAAGCTGCCCGACATCGGCGTCAGCATTTTTGCGGTGCAGACCCGCCTGGCCAACGAGCACAAGGCCATCAACCTGTCGCAGGGCTTCCCGGACTTTGACTGTGACCCGGCGCTGGTTGAGGCGGTGGCCAAGGCAATGCGCGACGGCCACAACCAGTACGCGCCGATGCCGGGCGTGCTGGCGCTCCGCGAAGGTATCGCCGCCAAGATCGAGCAGCTTTACGGGCCGAAGTTCGACCCCATGACCGAGGTGGTCGTCACCTCCGGCGCCACCGCTGGCCTGTATGCCACGCTCACCACGTTCGTCCAGCCCGGAGACGAGGTGCTGCTGTTCGAGCCGTGTTACGACTCGTACGTGCCGGTGATCCGGTTGAGCGGCGGCACGCCGGTGTTCGTGAGCCTGCGCTATCCCGACTACTCGGTGAACTGGGATGAGGTCCGCCGCGCCATCACGCCCCGCACGCGCGCGATTCTCGTCAACACGCCGCACAACCCGACCGGGACGACATGGTCGGCGGAGGACATGAAACAACTGCAGTCGATCGTTGACGGCACCAACATCATCCTCATCGGCGATGAAGTCTACGAGCACATCATCTTCGACGAGCGGCGGCACGAAAGCCTGTTGCGGTATCCGGACCTGCGATCGCGTTCTGTCGTGATCAGCTCATTCGGCAAGACCTTCCACACGACCGGGTGGAAAGTGGGCTACTGCGTCGGTCCGAAGGAACTAATCGCTGAAGTGACGCGCGTGCACCAGTTCATCACGTTCACGGTGCACACCCCGTCGCAGATCGCGTTCGCCGAGTTCGTGCGCAAGGACCCCTCCGCAAAGGAACTCTCGCCGTTCTACCAGAAGAAGCGCGATCTGTTCCTGCAGCTCACGGCCGGATCGCGGTTCCGTCCGCTGCCGTGCGCCGGCACCTACTTCCAGTTGTTCGATTACTCGGGGATCTCGAAGGAGACTGACAAGGAGATCGCGCACCGGCTGATCGTGGAGCATGGTGTCGCTTCGATTCCGGTCTCGGCGTTTCTCTACAAGGACACGGGTGGGCCGGTGCTGCGTTTCTGCTTCGCGAAGAAGGATGAAACGCTCCGCGCAGCGGCGGAGCGCCTGGTGAAGATTTAGAGGATCTTGCGGAGGTAGTCTTTCAGCGGCTTCTGCTGGTTCCACTGCTTCGGATACCCCAGAGAGCATTCCTCGAACCGCACGCCGCCGATCTCCCGGCTCGATCGCAGATGCAGGTGGCCGTAAACCGCGGTCTCGATGTTGTAGCGGCGATCCCAGTCGTTCGTCCTCGTCGTCCCGCACCAGATCGAAAAGCGAGGAATGCGCGGCAGCACCGCAAGATCTTTGCGCAACGGGAAGTGATTGACGACGATGAGCTTCACGTCGGTGGGTAGCGCGTCGAGTCGCGCTTCCGTGGCTTCGACGCGTGCAGCACACCAGTCATCGCAGGTCGCGTACGGATCCGGCGCGAGCAATTCCTCGTCGACGGACCGCACGCCGGTTTCCGCCGCCCAGTCGATGGCGCGGTCGCGCGGGACCGATGCGGGCCGGAACGAATAATCGAACAGGGTGAACGTCGGGACAATGGCGCGGGCCGGTCCGTCTCCTGGCCATTTGGCGTACGGATCCTCCGGCGTCAGCACGCCGTAGCTGCGGCACAGGCGAACCAGGCGGTCGTAGTGCGCGGTGCCGCGCTGTTCCGGCGGCAGCGCCTTGGGCGTCCACAGATCGTGGTTGCCTGGCGTCCAGATCAGTTGCGCGAAACGTGGCTGGAGTGTTCGCAAAACGAAATCGAGATGCGCCGGCGTCTCGCCGGTATCGCCGCCAAGAATCAGCCAGTCGTCAGGATGCGCTGGCAGTGCGTCGACCGCCCGCCGGTTCTCTTCGTAGCCGACGTGGAGATCGCTGATCGCCCACAGATTCATACGACGGGGCTCATGCCGGCGGGACAACCTCTCGAATGCGGACCGGAAGATCCTGGCCCTCACGGCGCACGGCCAGGGCGAGCCGATGCGTTGGCGTCGGCCATTCCTGCCGGAACTGCCACGTGGCCGGATCGTCCTTGAGCGCGGGCTCGAAGCTGATGGTCGGGGGCGCGGGCGGATTGAGTTTAAAGGCGAAGTCGCCGAGCGGCAGCGCCAGGCCAAACCCTCGCGCCTTGATGTAAGACTCCTTCAGCGTCCAGTAGTCGTAGAACACGGTGCGCTGTTCCTCGTCGGGAAGCCGGCGCAGGTCCGCGACTTCGGACGGCGCAAAGTGACGGCCCGCGATGTCGTGCATCAGGTGACGGCCCACGTGTTCAACGTCCACGCCGACTTCGCGGCCAATCGTTACCGCGCAGGCGATCAAACCGTTGGTGTGCGAGATGTTGAAGCGCAGGTCTGGCACGCCGTCGGGGCGATCGACAATCTCGGGCCGCCCGTGCGCATTTGTAATGAAGCGCCACGCTGCCGGATCAACCGGCGCATACCGCGACAGCATCGTGCGGACCAGCGCGCGGGTCAGCAGGAACGCCTTGCGATCCTTTTCGAACACGAAGCGCTTCATGCGCTCGTGCTCATCTGGCGTCATCAGCTTCTGATACACATCCAGTTTGCCGAGCGCCTGCGCGTTGCCGGTGTGCAGCAGGTCGACGTGAACGGCGTTGAAGGGGAGGACGTCCATTAAGCGGTGCGGCGGCGAAGCCTGACTACGATTATGCCTCCAGCCACGGCCGCCACCGCGAGGCCGATGCCGATGCGTGCGCCGTACATCTTGATGAACTCCGCGGCGCGCGCGCCGTAGAGCACAGCCAGGTAGCCCTGACCGAAGTAGCGGATGCCTCGCCCGATCGCGATGGCGATGGCAAAGCGCAGTGGTGACACGGCCGCCGTGCCCGCCAGCAGGACGAACATCTTGAGCGGGACGGGCGGCGGCAGCATCGCCGGCACCGCGACGGCCAGCAGGCCGTACTTCTGGTAGAGCCCGATCGCGCGGTCCAGGTAGCCGCCATCCGATCGCTTGGGCAGGAAGCGTTCACCGCCTCGCCGCACGACGACGAAGAGCATCAAGGAGCCGATCACGGAACCGATCGTCGACATGCCGGCGTAGTACGGCATCAGCGCCGGGTTCCTGGTGCTCAGCACGATGATCAGGATGTCGTTGACCTGGGGAAACGCGAGGAACGACGAATCGAGCAGGGCGATGACGAACAACCCGATCCCACCCAGTTCCCCGGCCCAGGATTCGATGGCCTCTAGAAATGCATCCATCAGTCGTGGGGCGGAGGCGGTTGCGGCGGGGGCGGCGGCGCAGTGACGGTACCGCGCGGGTACATCGCCAGGCCGAGCGCGGCGAACAGCAGGCTGCGAAATCGCCGATAGAGCGCGAGCGTGCCTCCGCCGACGAGTCCAAGGGCCTTGACCACCGCCACGTGCGACGCTTCCAGCGCGCCGATGTTGCCGGGAATGGCGCCACCCGCCACGCTGGCCGAGCGCCAGAAGGTCTCGACGACCGTTCCGATCCACAGCGAGATCGGCTGGTCGATGGCCCAGAACACCAGGAACACCTCGAAGGCCATGACCCAATAACACGCGATCGACAGGCCGATCAGCATCAGCATGCGGCGCCGATCCGTTCGCGCCAGCTTGAGGAACAGGTCTTCAACGGCGCTGATGGCGCGCACCGTGCGGCCTCCGGCCCATTTCCACTCCGTGCGCCGGTAGATGCGTTCGATGAGCGGCCCGAAGTAGCGGCCGGACCGGAACAGGAAGAGCATCGAGAAGAACAGGACGAGTCCTGCCGTGAACGCGATGCCGCGGAACACGCTCTCCCAAGCCGGCGGCAAGATGTCTGACGACACTGCGAAGGCGGCGAAGATGCCGACGCCGATGACGCTCATGATCCCCATGGCCGTACGCTCGAGGACCGAAGCCGCCGCGCTCACGATCGGTGAGACGCGGCCCATCAGCAGCACAACCCGAAGTGGCTCGCTGGCGACGCCGCGAATCGTGAAGTACCCAACACCGTCGGCGGCGAGCCGGACGCGGAAGATCTCCCAGAAACCCGGCCGCGACTCCGGAGGAAAGCAGATATACCAACCGGCCGCGCGCATCAGGTGCCACGCCAGTCCCGGCAACAGCACCAGCGGCAAGTAGACGCCAAGCGCGCGGACTTCGCGGATCGTCTCATCCCGATCGATGCCGAGCATCGTTACGATGAACAGCGCGACGCCCGCCACGATCGCGACGAGTGAGATCAGTTGGGGAACTGTTCTCCTCATTAACGGAGATTTTCCGGGATCAGCCGCTCGACGATGACGACGTCCTTCCACTGGCCATCCAGCTTGCCGTGCTTCTCGTAGATGCCCACCTCGCGGAACCCCACCGACTTCATCAGCGTCCGGCTGGCGGTGTTCTCGATGAAGATGCGGGACAGCAGCTTCCAGAAGCCCGCGGTGCGGGCGGCGACAATCAGCGCGCTCATCGCGATGGTGCCGGCGCCTCGGCCGCGGCCGTCACGGGCCACGTAGACCGAAAACTCGGCGATGCCCGCGTAGCATTCGCGGGCGCGATAACTGGAGGTGGACGCGAACGCGATCACCGCGCCGGCGTCTTCCACGACCACGATCGGATGGAGGCCGTCGAACCAGGCGCGGATGTCGGCCGCGGAGCGCAGGCGGGTCTCAAACGTTCCTACGCGATCCTCGATGCCTTCGTTATAGATTTGGGCTATGCGTTCGGCATCGTCCAGCGAAGCGGCGCGCGCCACCAAAGTGTTCAAGTAATAGAGGATAACAAATGCGAGTCGTAGCCGTCAGCGTCGCCCTCGTGATCGTCGCCGGAGTCCTGCTCGAAGCGCAGCGTCGTCATCCCGTCAGCGGCCGCGTGTTTGCGCCGGTCATGGGTGTGGCGGGCGCCGGCTGGCTGGAAAGGCCTGAGCGTGAGAACGAAGAGGCGCCCTCGAAGGCGATCGACGCCCTCGGCCTGACCCCGGGAATGACCGTTGCCGACATCGGCGCAGGTTCGGGTTATTACGCCTCGCGGATCGCCAGGAAAGTGGGCCCGGCCGGACGCGTGTACGCCACCGACATCCAGCAAGGCATGGTCGACCTGCTGAATCGCCGCATCGCCTCGGAAGGCCTTGGCAACGTCACGACGATCCTTGGCGGCATGGACGATCCGAAGCTGCCGCCGAAGTCTATCGACCTGGCGCTCATGGTGGACGTGTACCACGAGCTGCAACAGCCGCAATTATTCCTGCAGCGTCTGAAGGAGACGTTCAAGCCCGGCGGGCGTCTGGTGCTGGTGGAGTTCCGCAAGGAGGATCCGAAGGTGCCGATTCTCGAGGTGCACAAGATGAGCGTCGCCGAGGTGAAGCAGGAGCTCGAAGCCGAAGGTTACGTGCTCGACAAGGTGATCGATGTCCTGCCCTGGCAGCACATCATCGTCCTGCGCGTGAAGTAGAATCCGCGCATGCTCAAAGGCACAGCGCGGGAAGCGGCAGCGGAATTCTTCGGCACCTTCATCCTGATCGCCTTCGGCGTCGGCGTCGTCGCGCAGACGGTGCTTAGCAAAGACGCCAACGGCTCGTTCCTGGCCATCAACATCGGGTGGGGCATTGCGGTCATGCTCGGCATCTATGCCTCGGCCGGCGTCTCCGGCGCGCATCTCAATCCGGCCGTGACCATCGCCCTGGCCGTGCACCGCGACTTCCCGTGGAGCAAAGTGCTGCCGTACTCGCTGGCGCAGATTGCCGGAGCGTTTGCGGCGTCGGCACTGGTGTTTGCCACCTATCGCGAGGCGCTGACCGCGTTTGATGGCGGCGTGCGCATGGTCGAAGGCGCAACGGCGACGGCCGGCATCTGGTCCACGTATCCACAACCGTTCCTGTCGATGGCCGGCGGCTTTGTCGATCAGGTGGTGGGCACGATGCTGCTGATGGCGGGCGTGCTGGCCGTGACGGATCAGAAGAACGTCGGCGCGCCCGCGTGGTTGACCGGACCGCTGGTCGGACTGCTGGTCATCGGTATCGGCGTCTCGTTTGGATTCAACGCCGGCTATGCGATTAATCCTGCTCGCGACTTCGGCCCGCGGCTGTTCACGTTTATCGCGGGCTGGGGCCCCGGCGTCTTCACGGCCGGCGGCGGCTGGTGGTGGGTGCCGATCGCGGGGCCGATCGTCGGCGCCATCCTTGGCGCATGGGCCTACGACGTCTTCATCAACAAGCATCACGTCGCCCCCCGGGCGAACTAGCTCGCTCACCAGCGGAGTCCATACATGTCGAAGTTCGTTCTCGCCCTCGACCAGGGCACCACGTCAAGCCGCGCGATCGTGTTCGATCGTTCCGGTAAGGCTGTTTCGACTGCGCAGCAGGAGTTTCCCCAGATCTTTCCGGGCCCCGGTCACGTCGAGCACGACCCTGAAGCGATCTGGGACACCCAGCTCGCGACCGCGAAGGAAGCGATCGCCCGTGCCGGTATCAGCGCGCTCGATCTTGCCGCGATCGGGGTGACCAACCAGCGTGAGACGACGGTGCTGTGGGAGAAGGCTACGGGGCGTCCAATCGCCAACGCGATCGTCTGGCAGAGCCGCGTCACGGCGCCAATCTGCGATCGACTCAAGGCCGCAGGGCACGAAGCGACGTTTCGCAAGAAGACGGGTCTGGTCGTCGATGCTTACTTCTCGGGCACCAAGATCAAGCACCTGCTCGATTCGTTTGACGGCCTGCGCGATCGCGCCGCGCGCGGCGAGGTGCTGTTCGGCACCATCGACACGTTCCTGATCTGGCGGTTGACCGGCGGCGCCGTGCACGTGACCGACGTCAGCAACGCGAGCCGGACGCTGTTGTTCAACATTCACACGCTCGAATGGGACGACGAGCTGCTGAAGCTGTTGGATGTGCCGCGCGCCATGCTGCCGGAAGTCCGGGGCTCGAGCGAGGTGTACGGCCAGACCGATCCGAAGTTGTTTGGCGCGGCGGTGCCGATTGCCGGGGACGCGGGCGATCAGCAGGCGGCGTTGTTCGGCCAGGCGTGCTTTGAACCCGGCACGGCGAAGAATACCTACGGCACCGGCTGCTTCATGCTGCTCAATACTGGTGCGAAGCCCGTGCCTTCGGAGAAAGGCTTGCTGACGACCGTTGCGTGGAAGATCAACGGCGAGACGACGTACGCGCTTGAAGGATCGGTGTTCGTCGCGGGCGCGGCGGTGCAGTGGCTTCGCGATGGCTTGAAGGCGATTACCGCTTCCGCCGATGTCGAGAAGCTGATGGCGGAAGTGCATGACACCGATGGTGTGTATCTGGTGCCCGCGTTCGTCGGCCTTGGCGCTCCGTACTGGGATCCGCGTGCGCGGGGCGTGATCGTCGGCCTGACGCGCAACACATCGATCGCGCATATCGGCAGGGCAGCGGTTGATGCCATGGCGTACCAGACCCGCGATGTGCTCGAAGCCATGCAGGCCGAATCGAAGCTGCCGCTGATGGCGCTCAAGGTGGACGGCGGCGCCGCGGCTAACGCGATGCTGCTGCAGTTCCAGGCCGACCTCCTCAACGTCTCGGTCCGGCGCCCGGTCGTCGCCGAAACCACGGCGCTCGGCGCCGCCTACCTTGCGGGACTTGCGGTTGGGTACTGGCAGGGGCTGGACGACGTGCGCAACAACTGGGCGTTGGACCGCGAGTTCAGCCCCGCAATGGACGCCGCGAAGCGCGAAAAGTTGTATGCGGGATGGAAGAAGGCCGTCAGCCGATCGTTGGATTGGGAAGTGTGATCAGGCAGACGGGAAGAGGATCGCGCGTGCCCACTCATTCTTGGCGGACAGGTGATACACCAGGGCGCGTGAGAGACCGGGTGAATACGCGGCCGCCGGTACGAAGCCGGTAAACATCAACCCTCGTTCGGCATCGACACACCAGGCGCCCAGTTGATGCGCGTCGGGCTCGATGCATTCATTCGCGTTCAACTTTTGCGCAATCGCTTCGTCCGGTTCGACCGGAAGCAGCAGCCGCATCTGCATGCCGCTACCGAGCGACGCGTGGCGTTCCGACGCATCGAGTTCCAGGCGCGCGTGCACGTCGGTCGCGAATTCCAGATCCGCGTGCAACTGCAGCGGCTCGTTGGCCGCCATCAGCCACGGGCGCGGCTCCAGGTGCACCAGCTGCGCGATCTCGTCCTCGTTGAACGGTGATTCGGCGCCGCCGCGCTGCTGGTAGACCTCCAGGATGCTGACCATTTCGTCTGGACGCTCGCGCATGCCCTGGTGCGGATGCGGTGTGGCGTCGATTTCGGCCCCGAACGCAGCGGCCAGCTCGGGGGCTTCGGCATACGCATCGGCCATCTGCAGCGCCATCGCATGCAGCGCGATCGATCGCGCGAGCAGCCAGTTTTCCGAGGTCAACGAAACGGAGGAGTGAAGGCGAACCCGGCCGCTGCCGGTGTCGGCCACGTAAGCGGCGAGCGTGGCGAACTGGTTCACGTTGGAAAGGCGCGCCCACGTGGAGCTGTTCATCGGCACGTCCTTGAGGAGGTCGGTCTCGATGTGCAGTGTGCGTAGCTCGACGCCCTGGAATTCCCTGGGCTCGGCCACCCACACGCGCTGGGCCAGGGTATGCGCCCACCAGGTAAATGACGTGCGCTCCTGCTCGGCCCATTCCGCCTCGATCTGCATCCGGGCGGTCAGGAACCTCAAGACCTCTTCGACGAAATCCACGTGTTTCTATTGTGGCCGAACTAGCGGCGTTCGGCGAAGCAGTGATACATCGCGATCGACGCGGCGGTCGTGACGTTGAGCGAATCCACGTCGGCGGTCGTCGGGATGCGAATCCGCAGGGTGGCGGCGGTCATGGCGCCCTCGCTGAGGCCGGTGCCTTCGGCGCCAACCAGCAGGGCGAGCTTGGCGTGGGGGAATACTTCTTCGAGCGGCGCGGCGCCGCGATGGGGAGTGAGCGCCACCACGGTGAAGCCATCGACGCGCAGATCGCGAATCGCGCCCGGCCATTGCGGCGCCAGCACGAAGGGGACCGACAGCGATGCGCCAATCGAGGTCCGGATCGCCTTGCGGTACAGCGGGTCGCCGCAATCGGGGCCGAGCACCACGAGATCGATGCCGAACGCCGCGGCGCTGCGGAACAATCCGCCAACGTTGTCAGGGTTGTTGACGCCTTCGAGGACGAGGACCCGCGCCAGCGGGCCGGCCACGATGCGATCGAGCGTCGAGCGCTCGGGCCGTTTCACGAGCGCGAGGCAGCCGCGGTGGATGTTGAATCCGGCGATGCCGTTCATCACCGCTTGATCGACGAGGTAGATCGGCGCGGTGGTCTTCGGCAGAACATCAGCGATCGCGTCGGCCGCAGGTTGTGTGAGCAGGATGGAATGAATGTCCCAGTGTTGCAGGTCGAGCAGGCGGCGGACGACGAGGCGGCCCTCGGCGACGAACAGGCCGAGCTCCATCAGGCGGTCGGGTTCCGCGATGTGCTTATAGGCCGCCACGCGCGGATCGTCGATCGAGCTAACCCTGTCGCTTTGCAAGCTCACTGAACCATTCCAGGACGACACGCAGTTCGGCGCGCCCGGCGGGTTGCGCGCCGGCTTGTCGCACCAGCAGGCGATCGCCGGCCGTGGCGCCGCCGGCCAGGACCATTGAGTCGGCGCCGGGCACACTGACCGGAGCCGCCGCCACGAGGCTTGCACCGATCCGCAACGCGGACGCCATCGTGCGACCCTCGGCGCTGAAGTAGATCGTCTTGCCGTCAACCGACCAGCATGGCCACACACCGCCGCTTGCTGACACGCGGACTCGCGGGCCGTCACCGGTTGATGGTCGCGCGTAGATCTCCCAGCGGCCCGACTCATTCGACATGTAGGCGATCCACTTGCCGTCCGGCGAAAAGCGCGCCCAGGTCTCATCGAAGAGCGTGCGCACGACCGCTTTGCGTTCGCGGGTCATGACGTCGAGCACCCAGATGTCCGCGCCGGTCAGCGGCTGGAACTCGGTGAAGGCGAGACGTGATGCGTCGGGCGCCCATGACGTCGGAAACTGGTTCCACGGGCTGGCGAGTAGCGGCGCCGGACCCGCGCTGCCATCCACCGGCTTCATGAACAGGTTGAACGGACCGGCCTTGCTGAACGCGAACGCGATCTCCAGGCCATCCGGACGCCACGCGGGGCTGACGCTCTGTCCGCCGCTGATGAAGGGACGCAGATCGCCGAGCGTGGTATCGCCGACCCACACGGCTGGACCCGCTTCGCCGTCCATGGTGAGCGCCAGTTGACGCTGATTCGGCGCGACGTCGACCGATCCCGCCCGGGGCGGCGGCAGCGGCACCCGCTCGAGTTGTCCGAGCGCATCGAGCCAGTGCAGCGGTGCATCGCGCTCGTCGACGGTCGCCGGCACGTATACCAGCGCGCCGGAGCGGGAGAACGCGAAGCGAGGCCCCTCGAGCACATCGCCGCGCGAAATGCCGGACACCATGGGTTGCGGTGCGGTCGTCGTAGTCAGTGTGGCGAGTGAGAACTTCGCCGCTTCGAGACGGCCGTGCCGCTCGAACACCACGTGACCGGTCGGTGAGTAGCGCGCGAACGCAGCCTGCTCGGCGAGCAGCGTGCGGGTGCCGGTGCGGAGATCGAGCACACCGATGTCGCTGCCTGCGAGCGTGATCGACGTGAACAGCACGCCCCGGCCGCCCGGCAACACGTCAGGCCACCCCAGGCGCAGGTCGCGGGACCCCGGCGCCGGCGTGGCGAGCACGACGGGGGCATCCGCGGGCGCGCCAATCGCGCGACCGCCGGCTGACGCGCTGATACGTGCGAGCCCGCCGCCCGGTCCACCTCCGAACACGATCGTGTCGTCGGCTGTCCACGTGGCTCCCGCACCAGCGCGAGCGGCGCTGAGTACGAAAGGCATGCCGCCATCCACGCGCACCTTCTGCATGCTGCCGCGCGCGAAGAAGCCGATCCACTCACCATCAGGGGAGAAGAAGGGATCGCTCGCATCCTCGGTGCCCGCAATCGGCAACGGCTCATCCCGATTCACCGATCGCAAAAAGAGTTTCGAACGGCCCGAGGAGGTCGCGACGTAGACCAGTTGCGAACCGTCACGCGACACCGCGACCGCGCCACGCAGCGGATCGATCGTCGCGCCGGTGGGCAAGGAAATGGAGAAGCGGCTGGTGCGCCGCTCAATCGGTTCTTGTCCAAACACCGCGAACACGATCGCGACGCAGATCGTGGTGATCGCGTACGAGGGGCAGGCGATGAGTATTGGGCGAAGGGCTTCGCGGCGGTCGGAGGGCAGGGCGGGTGCGACGGGTGCTACGAGTGCGACGGGTGCGACGAGTGCGACGGGTGCGACGGGTGCGACGGGTGCGACG
>DATMJU010000693.1:0-4521 GCA_035553795.1 Vicinamibacterales bacterium | reverse complement strand
CTCACCTTCCGCGGCTTCGATCCGCAGATCAGCTCGCGCAGCGGCATCACCACGCGGCCGGCGTTCTTCCGCCGGTTGATTGCACCGCTCGACCAGGCATACGCCGACGAAGTGTTCGCCTTCGACGCCATGGTGATCGAGCGCTTCAACGCGACCTATGCGAGAAGCGAGGAAGCACGGCTGGTCGCGTTCTACGAGCAGCTCACCGAGTTCCTCGAGTTCAACCGCGAGCGGCTGCGTCTCTTTGCCGGCAACGAAGCGCCGGTGATCGCCGGGCGCGCCGCCTGGTCCATGGTCCAGCACGTCCAGCAGCTCCGCTCGTTCCTTGCCGACCAGAACGACGCCTCGCTCAACGGCCACATGGCCATCCGCGACGGCGCCATGGCCGACAACATCACCACGCTGGCCGGCGACCTCTACCCCGACAAGAAGATCATCATCTGGGCCGCGAACATTCACGTACG
This sequence comes from Vicinamibacterales bacterium, assembly GCA_035553795.1. Classification (GTDB taxonomy): domain Bacteria; phylum Acidobacteriota; class Vicinamibacteria; order Vicinamibacterales; family UBA2999; genus 12-FULL-67-14b. Next base: position 4,057 of record DATMJU010000693.1, on the reverse strand, counting down.
CCACGCCAGCGAACAGACGACGTGGGTCTTCCCCACCATGGGCAAGTGGCTGGCGGAACGCTTCCGCGACGAGCTCTACACCATCGGCATCTATCCCAACCGCGGACAGGTCAGCACCGGCAGCCGGACCGTGTCGGCGATCGAGCCGGCGCCTGACGGCACGATGGAGCACCTGCTGATGGAGACGCGCGCGCCGCTGATGTTCCTGGATCTGCTGCACGCTCCGCGCGAGGCAGGCACCGAGTGGATGTTCCAGGCGACGCCGACGCGCGACGCCGAGTTGTTCACGACCGGCATGCGCACCGTGCCGATCGTGCCGCGCGATCAATACGACGGCATCCTGCTGTTCGATGAAGTGTCAGCGCCCCGCTTCCTGATGCGCTGATCGCGTACGCCGCGCTCACTCCATCAGCGCGAGCAAGCCGGGTCGCCCACGCCCTGTAGATAACGTCCATCGTTCAGCCGCGGCGCGCAATTCGCGGAACACGCCTTGCAGTATCACGAGCAAAGCGCGACGACGCGCGCATCACTTACCTAGAAAAGAGGTTTCCGTGGAAACTCGTGGCAAAAATGACGGCACGATCGGCGAAGAAGTCTCGGCAATCGGCCAGCGCACCAAGGGCGCGGCGAAGAACATCGTTGGCGACATGATCGACGATGAATCAATGGAAGCGGAGGGCCTCGCGGAAAATGCGGCCGGCCGCGCGCGCCAGGCAAAGAACGACGCCATCGACACCGACGGTCCCAAGACGGCACCGCTCGGCCGCTATGTCACCGGCCTCTATGACTCACCCGAGTCCGCCAACCGCGCCTACGAGGGCCTGACCTCGAAGCACGGCTACAAGGCCGACGACATCAGCGTGATGATGTCCGACTCGACCCGCAAGAAGCACTTCGGTGACGTGACTCCGGGCACCGAGCTGAGCGGCGGCACCAAGGCAGCTGAAGGGCTCGGTAAGGGCGCGGCCATCGGCGGCGGCATCGGCGCCGCGCTGGCCGCGCTGTTTGCCATCGGCACGTCGATCGCGATTCCGGGCCTCGGCCTGGTCGTGGCCGGTCCCATCGCGGCGGCGCTGGCCGGCGCCGGTGCGGGCGGCGCCACGGGCGGTCTGATCGGCGCGTTGATCGGCGCCGGCATCCCGGAGGATCGCGCGCGTGAATACGAGCGCGGCCTCAACGAGGGCGGCATCCTGATCGGCACGCGCTATCGCGACGACGCGCATGCCAAGGAACTCGAACGCGACTTCACGTCCTACGGCGGCAGCAACGTCCGCTACTAGCTGTTCCGACCGCGCCCGCCCGTAACACGGGCGCACACCACCACGCCCGGCTGGATGACGCGAATCGCGCTCATTCCGCCGGGCGTTCGCTTTGGCGGCGAGGGATGCTGTCGGGGTAACATTCCAGCATCGTGAAACTCATTCTCTCGCTCGCCGCCATCCTTGGCCTGGCCACCAGCCAGCCCGCCGTTGAGCCCGCAACCCTCGTCCTTCGCAACGGGAAAATCGTCACGGTCGACGCCGCGATGCCCGAAGCACAAGCCATCGCCGTGCGCGGCGACCGCATTGCGGCCGTCGGCACCAACGACGCGATCCAGCGCTACATCGGTCCATCGACGCAGGTCATCGATCTGCGCGGACAGCTCGCCATCCCGGGCCTGGTGGAAAGCCACGGCCACTTCATGGGGCTCGGGCAGTCGAAGATGACGCTCGACCTGATGGACGTGAAGGACTGGAACGAGATCGTCTCAATGGTCGGCGCGGCCGCGAAGCAGGCCAAGCCTGGTGAATGGATCCTTGGACGCGGCTGGCACCAGGAGAAATGGGCCACCGTGCCGAAGCCGAACGTCGAAGGCTTTCCGATGCATGACGCGCTGAGCAAGGTCTCGCCGAACAACCCGGTGCTGCTGACGCACGCCAGCGGCCACGCCAGCTTCGTCAACGCCGCCGCGATGGCCGCGTCGAACATCACCGCGACCACGCAGAACCCTTCGGGTGGTGAAATTCTCAAGGACCAGCAAGGCCGTCCCATCGGCCTGCTGCGCGAGACCGCGTCGGGATTGGCAAGCCGCGCGCTCGAAGCCTGGCGCGCGAAGAAGACCGCGGAGGAACGCGACCTCGACGCGCGCCGCCAGATCGAACTGGCCGCGCAGGCGGCGCTGGCCGCGGGCGTGACGTCGTTCCACGACGCCGGCGCCAACTTCAACACCATCGATCTCTTCAAGAAGGTCGCCGAGGAAGGCAAGCTGGGCATCCGCCTGTGGGTGATGGTGCGTGACAGCAACGACAACCTGCGCGCGAAGCTGCCGCAGTACAAGGCCACCGGCCGCGGCAACAACCACCTGACGATCGCGGCGATCAAGGTGACGTCGGATGGCGCGCTCGGGTCGCGCGGCGCCTGGATGCTCGAGCCGTACTCGGATTCGCCCTCCAGCGTCGGCCTCCCCACCACGCCCATGGAAAGCGTCGTCGAAACCACGCGCATCGCGCTCGATAACGGCGTGCAGTTGTGCGTGCACGCGATCGGCGATCGCGCCAACCGCGAAGTGCTCAATGCCTACGAGCGCGCGTTCAAGAGCCGGCCGGACCTGAAGGACCTCCGCTGGCGCATCGAGCACGCCCAGCACATCCAGGTCAGCGACATCCCGCGCTTCGGGCAGCTCGGCGTGATCCCCGCGATGCAGGGTATCCACGCGACGTCAGACGCGCCATATGTGCCCGCGCGGCTCGGCGCCCGCCGCGCCGAGGAAGGCGCGTACGTGTGGCAGCAGTTGATGAAGTCTGGAGCGGTGATCGCCAACGGCACCGACGTGCCAGTGGAACGCATCGATCCGATGGCGAACTTCCACGCCACCATCACGCGCAAGACCAAGGACGGCTCGGTGTTCTACGGCGCACAGAAGATGACGCGCGCCGAAGCGCTGAAGTCCTACACCTGGAACGGCGCCTTCGCCGCGAAGGAAGAGACGATCAAGGGCTCGCTCGTCGCCGGCAAGCTCGCCGACATCACCGTGCTTTCGAAAGACATCATGACGGTGGCCGAGGACGAGATCCCGTCGACGCAGGTCGTCTACACGATCGTCGGCGGCAAAGTGGCATATTCCCGCTAGCGTTTGCTAAAGTGACGGCGTGCCGATCGAGGTCAATACCGACGAGGCGCCTGCGTTGATCCGCATCCGGTGCGCCGGCCCGGTTCCCCTACCGGAGGAACAGGCCCGTGTGCGCGATGACCTCGTCGCCAAAGGACTGCTGACCAAGGACAGCGTCAGCCTGCTGGATCTTCGCGACGTGGAGGTGCCGAGGGATCCCTCGCTCATCCTCGGCACCATCGCTGAAGCGTTGCGAACGGGCATGCCCAAACGCCGGGCCTTGCTGATCAATCCCGGCCTGCACCTGCGGCTGCTGCAGCAGTTCCAGGCCGCAGCGCCGTCGATGTCGACGGCGGCGTTCATCGACGAGCGTGAAGCCATCGCGTGGCTGCTGAATCCTGAAGGCGCGGCCGGCTTTCACCGCTAGTGCCCACCCGCTATCGATCGATCGCCATCGCCGCGCTCTACGGGGCGCTGAGCCTCGCGTTCTGCTGGCCACTGTTCGAGCAGCCGCTCGGCCTCGGCACCAACGACTGGGATCAACACCTCTTCTACTACGGCGTCGTTCTCAAGAACGTCGTCGAGTACGGCCAGATGCCGTTCTGGAATCCGTGGTACTGCGCGGGCAACGTCATGTGGCAGAACCCGCAGGTGGCGGTACTCAGCCCGGTGTATCCGCTGGCGCTGCTCTTTCCGCTGCAGCTGGCGATGAAGATCAACATCGTGCTGCACTACTGGGTTGGGTTCGCGGGCATGCACCTGCTGCTGACCCGCGTCATCGGCATCACGTTCCTGCCGGCGGTCATCTACCTTGCCACGCTGTTCACCGCCTCCGGTGCACATGCCATTCACTTGCGCGTGGGCCACAGCGTGTTCCTGCCCGGCTTCTATCTCCCGCTGCAGTTGTTCTTCTTCTTCAAGGCGTTCAAGACCGGCGAATGGAAGTACGTGCTGATGGCGGGCTTGACG
>DATMJU010000692.1:0-3863 GCA_035553795.1 Vicinamibacterales bacterium | reverse complement strand
CTTCAAGGACGCCACCGAGCTCGAGTTCTTCCACGACAAGACGCGCTATCGCACCGACGCGCGGCCGCATCCGTCACCGAAGGCGATTGCCGCTGCGGTCGACATGATTCGCAAGGCGCAGCGCCCGATGATCGTGTCGAGCAACGGCGTGTTCTACGCCAAAGCGTGGGATGCGTTGAAGCGCTTCGCCGAGAAGGCGCAGATTCCGGTCGTCGAGTCCGGTGCGATGAAGGGACAGTTCTCGGATGCGAGCCCCCTGTCGGCGAACGCCTCACCGGCGGCGCTGGCCAGCGCGGACCTGGTGATCCTCGTCGGCCAGCACTGCATGCCGACCGTTGGCGAGTTTGCATTCGGCCCGGATGCGAAATACATCCGCATCGACCAGGCCGCTGAAGACATTGGCCGCAACCTGCCCATCGACCTCGGCATCGTCACTTGCGAGCTGGCGGCGCTCGAGGCGCTGGCCGACGCGGTTCCGCGCATGACCCACGACAGCTGGATCGCGGAGATCGCGGCGGCGCGCAAGCGCTTCGAGGATCAGAGCCTGGAGTACTACAAGACCGCCTTGGGTTACACCGACGCGGTGCATCCGGCGGTGATCGCGAAAGAGCTCGGCGACTTCCTCTATCGCGGCAAGTTGCCGAAGGAACAAACGACGGTAGCGTCAGGCGGATACGGCATCGCGCGTTTCGTGCGCCGCGAGTTGCGCGGATATCGGCCCGGCCAGATCATGAACGGCGCGTATCAGTACGGCGCGATTGGCCCGGATCTCGGTTACGCCGTCGGCGTTGCCGCCGCGGTGCAGCTTGGCGTCGGCCCACAGGCCGCGCACAAGGGGCACCCCGTGATTTGCATCACCGGCGATGCCGGTTTTGGCTATACGGCGATGGAGATCGACACCATGGCCAAGTACAAGCTGCCGGTCGTCACCATCGTCTACAACAACAACGCGTGGGGCACGTGGACCGGCGCCACGCAGGATCCGAAGGCGATGCCGATTCACCTGTTCCAGGAGAACCTGCGCTACGACAAGCTCGCCGAGGCGCTCGGCGGTCACGGTGAGTATGTGACGCGGGCGGACGGCTTCCGCCCGGCGCTCGAGCGCGCCTACCAGGTCGCCGTGCGCGAAGGCCGCCCGTCGGTGATCAACGTGCAGGGCAAGAAGGAATTCTGGGATCGCGCGAAGTTCCCACCGGGATCGATCGGCAAGGTCGAGCCTGGCTGCATGTCGTACTACCATTGATCCGCGAACCGGGAACCGAGAGCCGGGAACCGGTCACCTCGGCGCTGCAGGCATACGCCGATCGCGGCGTCTTTCGTGGCTTCCGCGCAACGGCGGGAGCTCGCAAGCGGATCGAGTATCAGTTCGTCTGGCTGACCAGGAAGCCCATGACGGCCGTATTCGATCCGTCCACGAAACGGCTTTCATTTCCATCACTGTTGCCGCAGCTCGATCGAGAAGCCGCGACGCGGATGAAGGCCGTCATCGCCTCGCGTAGCGAGCGGAGTCAACCTGAACACAAGCGTGTCGATGCGCGGCGCGGCAAGATCAGCAGCGCGGTGCGAAAGGGCGACTTTTCAGTTGCAGTGGATATTCGCGGGCTGAATCACGACTATGCGGTCAGCAGGGCGCTCAACGTCATCAACGAGCTGTTCGTGACGCTGCAGGAACATCACCCCGACTACCTGATCGCCCGCTTCGGCTTTTCGACCGAATGATCGGATCTGGTGCCTGACACCAATTTGGATCTACCAGCTCAAGCAGAAGTCGGTGTCAGGCACCAGATCCGATCGGCAGATTGGAGCCGGTCAGAGGTGGGTCCACATTTCTGCGACATGGTCGCGCAATTTGCGAGCGGTGTCGTTGTAATCTGCACTTTCCTCGAACATCATCGGCTTGCCGATCGCGATCTTCACGCGATGGCCGCTCCATGGCCACACCAGGCGCCAGTTGATGCCCTGGCTGCGCGGCCAGAGTTCGTAGACGCCCTTGATCGCCACGGGCACGATCGGCACGTGAAGGTGCTGCGCGAGGATCGGCGCGCCCTTCTTGAACCTCTTGACCGTGCCGTCGATTGAGCGCTCGCCTTCGGGGAAGAGGACCAGCACCTTGCCGTGCTTCAAGCCGAACGCGCCGGCCTGCATTGCCGGAATGAGATTCGAATCCGCGTCCACCGGCACCAGGTTGATCTGGCGCGCGAACCAAGCCGTCAGCGGTGTGGAGAAGTACTCGACGGCGCCGACGTAGAACAACTGCTTGTAGATCGAGAACGGCAGCGCGCTGCACATCAGGAACGGATCGAGATAGCTCTGGTGGTTGGGGCAGATGATGTACGGGCCGGTCTTTGGCAGGTTCTCGACACCCGACAAGTGCACGCGCGCGACCAGTGGCCCGGCGATCCGCCCGCCGAGGTACAACAAGGGCGCCGCGACCGCTCGCGAATCCAGCAAGCCGCTCAACATCGGGTCGGTAGCCGGCGGCAGATCGCCCAGGATCACCGGCCACGATTGGGCCGCCGCTTGCGGCACTGAATCGTCGACGGCGGCACCGCCTTCGAGGGCGTCGCTCAACTGCCGCACCGTGAAGATCACCTGCGCAACCGCCGGTGGCACCTTCCTGCCGAACTTCTGCTCCAGCTCGGTCAGCAGCTCGACGCGCTCCATCGAGTCGAGGCCGAGATCGAGCTCGAGATTCGCGTCAGGAAACAACCGCGATCCCTGTTTCGCGCGCGCCTTGATCACGCCGACCACGGCCGCGGCGTGCGATTGCTCAATCCACTGTCGTTCTGCCGCCGGGAGTTCAACGGCGGCGTCCGCCGAGGCCGTCCGCCGGCGCTCGCGCAACAGCCGCTCAACCTCGTGCCGCTTGATCTTCTGTGTCGTCGTGCGCGGCAGCGGGTCGAACCAGATGTCATAGCCGAGGACGCGTTTGTGAGCCGGCAGGCCTGGCGCGAGGCTTTCCATCTCGAACCTGAGCATGTCGCCGGCGTTCACGATCTTCCGCTCGCGCAGCAGGTCCATGTCGGGAACGACGACGCCGTACAGACGCTCGGAGGTGGGCCGCCCGGGATCCGCCAGACCCATGACGCAGATCTCCTTCACGAACGGCGACTTCCGGTAATGCGCTTCGATCTCCTCCGGATAAATGTTCTTTCCAGACGCGAGAACGATCATCTCCTTCTTGCGGCCGGTAATGGTGATGCGGCCCTGCTCGTCCATGCGGCCCAGGTCGCCGGAATAGAACCAGCCGTCCTTGAGCACTTCGGCGGTCGCATCAGGACGATTGTGATAACCGAGCATCACATTCGCGCCGCGAATGGCGATCTCGCCGTCGACAATCTTGATCTCGACACCGGGCAGCGGCCGGCCGACGGTGTCGATGTGCGCTTCGTCCGGCGTATTGATCGACGCGGCGGCACTGGTCTCCGTCAAGCCGTAGGCCTGGAGGATCGTGAAGCCCAGCGAATACAGGTCCTTGCCGATCATCGGATCAAACTTTGACCCGCCGGTGACGAGCAGCCGCATGTCGCGGCCCATCACGTCGTGCACCTTGCCGAAGAACACGCGCCCGAGGTTCAGCCCCATTCGCCGCAAACGGAAGTTCAGCGCCAGCAATGCCTTGAAGATGATCCGCGTGGCGATTCCGGACTTCTGCACCTGCTGCGTCACGCGCTGGTGAATCAGGTAGAAGAACTGCGGCACGCACGCGAAGATGGTGATGCGCCGCGCCGACAGCGCCTTCACCAGATCGGCCGAGTTCAGCGTCTCGAGATAAACGACGCGTGCGCCGACGGCGAACGGGAGCAGCAGGTTGGCCAGCTGCGCGAGCGAATGAAACAGCGGCAGGACGCCAAGAACTGCGT
>DATMJU010000691.1:0-6380 GCA_035553795.1 Vicinamibacterales bacterium | reverse complement strand
CCGACATGCGTTGCAGGATCGCGTGCGCCGCCGGTGTGTGCGTCTTGCCGGGACCGAAGAAGCCCACCGCTTCGGCGACCGGCAGGTCGAGCACCTCGGCGATGTTCAGTTTGCCAAGGCGATAGTTCAGCACCGACGCCTGGAATCGGCGGCCCTCGCATTCCTCGCAAATGGTGGTCACGCCGGCCATCATCGCGAGGTCGGTGTAGATCACGCCGGCACCGTTGCAGGTCTGGCAGGCGCCTTCAGAATTGGCGCTGAACAGCGCCGGCTTCACGTTGTTGGCTTTCGCGAACGCCGTGCGAATGGGATCGAGCAGGCCGGTGTAGGTTGCCGGGTTGCTGCGTCGCGAGCCACGGATCGGCGTCTGGTCGATGGCCACCACGCCTTCCTGGTTGCTCACAGAGCCGTGAATCAGCGAGCTCTTGCCTGAACCGGCCACGCCCGTCACCACGACGAGCACGCCCATCGGAATGTCCACGCTGACGTTCTTCAGGTTGTGCGTCCTGGCGCCGCGAACCTTCATCACCCCGGACGGCTTGCGCACGGACGACTTGAGCGACGCGCGGTCCGTCAGGTGGCGGCCGGTCAGCGTCCCGCTCGAGCGGAGGCCCTCGACGGTGCCCTCGAACACCACCTCTCCACCTGCAGTACCCGCACGCGGACCGAGATCGACGACGTGATCCGCGATCGCGATCATCTCCGGCTTGTGCTCCACCACGAGAACCGTGTTGCCCTTGTCGCGCAGCCGAAGCAGCAAGTCGTTCATGCGCTGGATGTCGTGCGGATGCAGGCCGATCGTTGGCTCGTCGAACACGTAGGTCACATCCGTGAGCGACGATCCCAGGTGTCCGACCATCTTCGTGCGCTGCGCCTCGCCGCCCGACAGCGTGCCGGCCGGCCGATCGAGGCTCAAGTACCCCAGCCCGATCTCGACGAACGAATCGAGCGTATGCCGCAGCGCCTTCAGGAGCGGCGCAACTGACGGCTCCTTGAGATTCCGCATCCACACCGCCAGGTCACTGATCTGCATCGCGCAGGCGTCGGCGATGTTGATCTTGTTGATCTTCGAGGACCGTGCCGCCTCGTTGAGGCGCGTGCCCTTGCAATCCGGGCAGGTCGTGAACGTGACCGCGCGTTCGACGAAGGCGCGGATGTGCGGCTGCATCGCCTCAACGTCCTTCGACAGGAACGATTTCTGGATGCGCGGGATCAGGCCTTCGTAGGTGAGGTTCATGTTCTGGAACTTTACCTTCACCGGCTCTTTGTAGAGGAAGTCGTGCAGCTCCTTCTTGCTGTACTTGCGAATGGGTTTATCCGCATCCACGAAGCCGGAGGCGCCGAAGATGCGAACCATCCAGCCGTCTGCCGTGTAGCCCGGAATCGTGAGGGCGCCCTCATTCAGGGACTTGCTGTCGTCGTAGAGCTGCTTCAGGTCGATGTCGTTGACCGAGCCCATGCCCTCGCACTTTGGACACATGCCGCCGTGGAAGACGAGGTCGCGAACAACGGTCTTCTCGCCCTTGCCCTTGTCCGCCGTCATCGACCCGCTGGCCTTGCGAGTCGGGATGTTGAACGAATACGCGGTGGACGGGCCAATATGCGGTTTGCCGAGCCGGCTGAACAACACGCGCAGCATCGCATTGGCATCGGTCGCGGTGCCGACCGTCGACCGGCTGTTCGCGCCCATCCGCTCCTGATCGACGATGATCGCCGTCGTCAAACCCTCGAGGACGTCGACTTCCGGACGGCCGAGCGTCGGCATGAAGCCTTGAAGGAACGCGCTGTAGGTTTCGTTGATCAGCCGCTGCGATTCCGCGGCGATGGTGCCGAACACGAGCGAGCTCTTGCCGGAACCGGAGACACCGGTGAAGACCGTCAGTCTTCGCTTCGGGATCTCGACGCTAATGTCCTTGAGGTTGTTCTGGCGCGCGCCCTGCACGCGAATCATGTCGTGGCCGTCGGCCACATGCTGCGCAGTACCCTTCTTCATCTTCTCCGCTCCGCCGACCTCACTCGCGATTGAGTGAGTACCGCATGATAGACGCGTGCGCGCCGCCCTTGATGCGCTCCAACCCATAAACCTCTCCGGTTGGGCCGTTCGCGCGCGCTTGCGCTTCCTCAATTGCCGCTCGATCGCTCGAGTCCAGCTTCATCGCGAGCGCCGACTCGATTGATGCGAGATGGCCGGCGTGCCGCACGCCGACGATGATTCCCGCAACGCCGGGTTGGTCGAGAACCCAGCGCATTGCGACCGCGCCAATTCCGGCGCGGTGACGCGCTCCGATCGTCTCGAGCGTTTCAAGCATCTGCTGAAACAGGGGCCATCCACCGAACTCGTCGATGATCAATCGGTACTTGATCAGCGATCGATTCTCGAGCGCATCCTCCGGAGCTGCCGCCCCCAGCCATCGTTCCGACAGGAATCCACCAGCCAGCGCGCCATAGCACAACAGCCCGATCGCGTGGGATGCGCAGAACGCTTTCATCGCAGCCGGGCGCCGATCCAGGACGGAATACTGGACCTGGTGGGATACCAGCGGCACACCGGCGGCGACGAACTCTTCGAGTCGCTGCTGATCGAAGTTGGTGAGACCGATATGTCGCACCTTGCCGGCGAGGCGCAGCTCGTTGAGCCAGAGAGCGGCCTCAACGTAGCCGGGGACGTCGTAGTCCCACCAGTGCAGCTGCACCACGTCGAGGGCGTCGGCTCCGAGTCGCTGCAGGGAGCGATCGACCCCTCTGACCACGTCCCCCCGCGAGTGAACCGGCAAGCGGTCGCGATCGGGCACGTACTTCGTGTGGACCTGCACGGTAGCGGCGAGGTTCGGCCGCGTGCGTCGCCATTGGCCAATCAGCGCCTCGACGCCGGTGTAGATGTCTGCGCAGTCGAACGTCGTGATGCCGGCTTCGACATAGCGATCCATGTCGGCGAGCGCAGCGGCTTCATCCACTGCTCCGTGCCCGCCGGCAAGCTGCCAGCCGCCCTTGAGCACGCGCGAGATGTCGTACCCCTGCGTGAGCGTCGTCCGTGTCATCGGCCGTCGCGTGGCGGCAGCGGCACCACTGTCACGTCCTGGTGTCGAAATCGGCGCCGGGCGGTGCGGGCAATCCGGAAGCGCGCTCCGCAATTGGGATCTGGACACGCAATGTCGGCGTCCGTGGTCATCCAGTCGTTGGGATGGGTATCGCGCTGCTTGGCAGGCAGCAACGGCATCAGCGCCGCCAGCGCGTACATCGAGAACGCCGCTCCTTCTGCGAACACCAGGTTCTCGCCATGGACATCGAACGCATGCCCGACGCGATGGCTGCAGACCATCGGGCGCTCGTCCGCGATCACGTCAACTCGCAGGTCGAACAGCTCGAACACATCATCATCTCGAGTGCTACCAGGCGTGGCCATATCGCACGTACTATACGCCGACGATGACGATCGTTCAGATGCTGTTGGGGGCGCTGGTGTGCAGCGGCCTGGTGCTGGTGGCGATGTGGCGCATGGCGGCCGCGCGGCTGCCTCGCGAATCCGCGTCGCTGCCGGGCGCGGTTCAACTCGTGATCGGTTTCGTCACCAATTTTTTTGACACGCTGGGCATTGGTTCCTTCGCCACCACAACCGCGGTGTTTCGCCTGATGAAGATCGTCCCGGACGAGCTCATTCCAGGAACGATGCTGATCGGCCACGCGCTGCCGGTCGTGGCGCAGGCGCTGATCTTCACGACGGTCGTCGAGGTGAACCCGGGCCAGATGGTGATCCTGATCGCCTGTTGCGTCGTGGGCGGGTGGATTGGCGCGGGCGTGGTGGCGTCGGTATCGCGACGCACGATTCAGTATGCGATGGCCGTGGCACTCACCGCCGCGGCCGTGCTGATGCTGATCGGCATGTTTGGCTTGATTCCAGGGGGCGGTACGGCGACGACGTTCCCGCCGCGGGCGTTTGCGATCGCCATCGCCGTCAGCGTTGTGCTCGGCGCGCTGCTGACGGTTGGCATCGGCAATTACGCACCGAGCCTGATCATCTTCAGCCTGCTCGGCATGGATCCGCGCGCGGCGTTTCCGATCATGATGGGCTCCGGCGCATTCGTCGCGACCATTGCGGGCGTGCGGTTCATCAGGGGCGCACGATTCGACAACCGGGCGGCGCTCGGACTGGCCCTTGGCGGGATCCCGGGCGTGCTGGTCGCCGCCTGGCTCGTCCGCTCGCTTCCGCTCGAAGCGCTGAGGTGGCTGGTGCTGGTGGTGGTCCTCTACACCGCTGTCTCCCTGCTGCGCTCCGCTAAGCTGGGGTCAGGCCGCGAAAGTTAGCGAATCGCCTGTTCGATAGAGAACTTTGTTGCATAAAGCCCGTCTAAGAGTCTCGGGCCTACTTTCATGAACTTTCTGGATTCGCTTTCCTCCATTCGCCGCGACCTGGCTCATGCGTTGAGATCCCTCGCCAAGGAGCGGGGCTTCTCGCTGGTATGCATCATCTCGCTCGGCATCGGCATCGGCGCGTTCGTCGCGATCCTGACCTTCGGGCGCGCCATCACGTCGCCCGCCCGGGGCATCACGACCGAGGGCGTGACCGAGCTCCTCGTGCTGCCGCAGGGGCCGCTTCGCGCCAAGGCCGGCGAGTGGGCCATCGAGCAGTGGTCGTATCCCGATTTCCAGGCCTTGCGCGAAGCCGACACCGGCATGGACCTGACCGGGTGGACGAGGGACGAGGTCGAGTTTGGAACCCCGGTCCCTGATCAGAAAGAGCAGCTGCCCCGCATCACGGCTCTCTATGTCACCTCCAACTATTTCCGGACCTTCGGTGTCACGCTGTCGCGTGGTCCTGGATTCGATCCGGCGGCGCATGACTCGACTTCGACTGCGGCCACCGTGGTGGTCAGCCACGATTTCTGGAAGAGTCGTGCCGCCGCCGATCCTGATCTGATCGGCAAGCCGGTGATGGTCGACGGCGTGCCGCATACCGTCGTCGGGATCACGCCGGAAGACTTCCGCGGGCACTTTCACTTCTTCCAGGCTCCGGGCTCGATGTTGTTTCTTCCACTCGAGCGCTACCCGCGGCTGAAGTCGGATCCCAATCTGCGCAACGATCGCGCCGCCGACTGGGTGCGCATCCACGGCCGCCTCCGTGACGGCGTGGACATCAGGCAGGCGAACGCGCAAGTCTCCGCCGCGGTCGCCCGGCTCGCCGAGCTCTACCCTGCGTCCAACCAGTACAAGGGCGCAACCGTTGAACCGTACGAATCGATGGGCGCCGCAGGCCGGCCGGAGTTCCGCCAGGTGTTCAGCATCATGCTCAGCCTCGCCGGGATGGTGCTGCTGATCGTCTGCATGAACATCTCGGGGATGATGCTGGTCCGGGGCGCGAAGCGCGAACGCGAGCTTTCCATCCGCGCGGCCCTGGGCGCAGATCGACGACGCCTGATTCAGCACCTGTTCTTCGAGTCGGTGTTGCTGGCGTTTGTCGCCGGCGGTATCAGCGCCGGCGTCTTGTTTGGCATTCCCGCGATCGCCGGGTGGTATCTCGGGGTGCCTGTGCCGCAAGAGGTTGATTTCGATGCCACCGGCGCCGCCCTTGCCGCCGCCCGAGTCTTCCTTCATCGCCGCGATGGTGCAGATCGGCATCGCTGTGCCGTTCCTCGTCATGAGTGGGGTGATGCTGGATCGCACCCGAACGGCGGAGTTCGGCATTCCGATGAACGGCCTGGCCGGGGCGCGCGTGCCCTCGTCGATCAGCTCAGCGCGAGAAGCCGGCTTTTCGATTCGCACCGCGCTTGACAGCCTGCGGAAGACGAGCGGTGTGGAAGCGGTCGCGGTCGCCGACGGCATGCCCATCGACTTCGACTACCGCATCTTCCGGGTCGCGCCCAAGGGCAGCACGGAGTTCGTGTCGTCGCACGTGACGCGCATCGGCGAAAACTATCTCGAAACCATCGGTGCGAAGCTGGTGCGCGGGCGCACCATCAGCTCCGAGGATCGCCTCACCGACGCGCGTGTCGCGGTTATCTCCGAGCCGCTCGCCACTCTGTTGTTCCCCGGCGCGGAAGCCGTCGGCGAGACGGTCGTGACCACGCTCGAAGAAGGCAAGGACATCGAATACACCGTGGTCGGAGTATCCGCGGACTTCGCCACATCTCAGCTCACGACCGAACGGCCGCAGATCATGCTGCCGCTACCGGAGTCGCTCACTCCTACCGTTCATTTGATCGTTCGCGGCGCGGCTGGCGACGAGCCGAAGTTGAAAGCCGCCCTCGAATCCGCGCTGCGCGAACTGGGTGTGGAGCCGCTGCCCGGCGTCGCCTTCCCAGGCATCGTCACCGGCCAGGACCTGCTCGACAAGAGCCTCGGCGACCTCGTGTCTGAATCGACTGCGGTTGGCGTGGCGGGCGGAC
>DATMJU010000690.1:0-5918 GCA_035553795.1 Vicinamibacterales bacterium | reverse complement strand
GGCTTCAGTGCTCGGCCCCGCAGAGTTGACGCGGGGGTGGGCGATTCCGTGTGCCACCGACATTGCGTTCTCCGCGATGATCGCGCGGCTGATTTTTCCCAAGGGCCATCCGGCAGTGCCATTCCTGCTGCTCCTGGCGATTGCCGATGACGCGCTCGGGCTGATCATCCTCGCGATCTTCTACCCGTCAGGCGCGCTGTCGTTCGGGGCGCTCGGTGGGTTCATGGCGGCTGCCGTCGGCCTGGCATGGTGGCTGAAGAGGCGAGGGGCTCGGAGCTTCTGGCCGTATGTCGCCGGCGCGGGATCCCTGTCGTGGGCCGCGCTGTACTTTGGCGGATTCCATCCCGCGCTCGCCCTGGTGCCGATCGTGCCGTTCATGCCGCACAGTGCGCGTGACTTCGGACTGTTCGACCCGAGGGAAGATCATCACGCGGACACGCTGAACCGGTTTGAGCACTGGTGGGCCATCCCGGTGCAGTTCATCCTGCTGCTGTTCGGATTTGCCAACGCCGGCGTCCCCTTCGCGCAGATTGGACCGGGCACGTACTACGTGCTGGCGGGGCTGCTGATCGGCAAGCCGCTTGGCATCATGCTGTTCGCCGGTGCGGCCCGCGTACTCGGAGCCAGCCTGCCACAAGGCCTGCGCATCGGGGATCTGTTGGTCGTCGGCGTAGCCGCGTCGATCGGCTTCACGGTGTCGCTGTTCTTTGCGACCGCGGCATTTCCCTCGGGAACGGAGCTGGCTGAAACAAAGATGGGGGCGCTGCTGAGTTTTGCCGCGGCACCGCTGGCGATCGCGGTCTCCAGGCTAGTGCGCCGCCGAGAGTGAAACGCGACGGCTGCAAACGATGGACGCCCAACGCAATGTGCGCATGCCTGGGGAACTTTCCGCGGTGCGGGCGTCGACGCACGGTCGGCAATTGTGATCTGAACGGGTTTCAAGCCGTGATGGCCGCCCGACCGGCGGTGCAACTCTTGCACGCGGCATTGATATGTCAACCGAACTGGGATTCCATGTCGAATTGGACCTCGCTTTCGGAGACGCTCTGACGCGCGTACGAGAGGCGCTCAAGCAGGAAGGCTTCGGCGTCCTGACTGAGATCGACCTGCGCGCTGCGTTCCGGGAAAAGCTTGGCCGCGACTTTCGCCCTTACGTGATCCTCGGCGCGTGCAATCCGCCGCTCGCGTTCAGCGCGATCTCCGCCGATCCGTCCGTTGGCCTGTTGCTGCCTTGCAACGTCACCGTCGAGTGGCTCGCCGACGGGCGCAGCGGGGTGCGGCTGACCGATCCGGAGGCGCTGCTGAGCACGGTGGCGCTGCGGGGCGCACCTGAGTTGCGCGCAGTGGCGCAGGATGCGCGCGAACGCATGATGCGGGTCGCCGCGTCGCTCGCCAAGCCGTAACGCGGGCCAGATGATCTGAGTGCTTTACGACTTCAAGGTCAGGATCAGCGGTCCTCGCCGGGTCGATTCGACTGCCGCTGACGCCGGGATGCCGACGATGATCGGCGCCACGACCTCGACATCCGCGGGAATTCCCAGTTCGGATTTGATCGCCGGGCTGTTCAAGGCTGGCACCGCCGATCCAATACAGCACGTCCCCAGGCCCAGCGCGCAGGCGGCGAGCATCAGGTTTTCGGCGGCGAGCCAGCAGTCGGCGGCCGCAAACGGACCTGTGTGCTTCGCACAGATCACAATTAACGTCGTCGCGTTGTAGAAGATGGAGAAGTCGGGACTCGCGAATTGCTCAGCAAAGGCGGTGGCGGCGCCGGGGTCAACGCCGCGGTGATTGATGATAGCGTGACGCTTCCGCCGCCCAGTTGCCCTTCGCGACGCCCGAATAGCGCTTCAACAGCGCCGCGTCCTGCACCACGACGAACGCCCACGACTCTTGGTGCAATGCCATCGGCGCCTGGACGGCCGCGTCCAGAAGGCCTCGAACTGTCGCCTCGTCGATTCGTTGCGACGTGAACTCGCGCACCGAACGTCTCGCGAAGATCACGTCGAGGGCGCTTAAGGGACTCTTCTCCATGTGTCGTTCCCTGCGCTCACCACACACCGAATGCGCGATGCCGTTTGGTGTGCGGCGCGCGATAGTTCAGTGGCGTGCGCTTCGTAGCCGTGATGCCCTCGCTCAGCAAATCTCGCAGACGTCGCCGTCCGGTGGCTCGACGAGGATCTGGTTGTCGACCGTGGTGATGCCAGGCGCATCAAACGCGGCCCGCTCAGCCGCTTCCCGTTGAAGCCAAGTGGTGGTCGTCCCGTCAGCCGCACGGTGGTGCCGGCGATCTCGACGTTAATGTGCTTGGCATTGACGCTCGCATTGCGAAACAGCGCGGCGTTGATGCGCTTGTGCAGGTCTCGCACGGACGTGTCCGGTTTGACGGCGATGTGATCGGCAACATGACGCACGCCGCGGATGGCCCGGACGGCCTTGTGCGCCACGATTTTCTGGAAATACCAGTTCACCTCGCCGGTCAGCGTCAGGTGGCCGTGATGGACGACGGCCTGCACGGTGTGCGGGACGGTGCTGTGGAGGCGCAGGGCAGTGGCCGCATCTGCGGCGATGTCGGCGTCGGATCAATCGGCGGAGAGCCCAACTTCGAGGTCATTCGCGACGGCTCTTACGCCGGCGACGCGTTTCCCCGGCGCGTTCTGCAGCCAGTTTTCCGGCATACGTGTTGATGGTTCCGGTCAGGGTGACGGCGCCTTCGTGGGCCGTGACGCCGACGCCGGGTTTGGCACCACGAAGGGCAGCACTAATGATGGGACGGAGGGGGCGATGACGACCATTGCCGAATCAGTGGCCAAGGCCGCGGGTGATTATGCGGAACCTGTCTGCGATACAGTACGAGAGAACGTCAGAAATGTCCGGCGCACGATCGCTTACGGACGCCGTGCCGTCGAAGACGGCACTGATGCAACCGCGCTTCGAGTGCGGAGACATCCGTTCGCGTCGATTGGCATCGCGGCTGGCATCGGCCTACTCGTTGGCTGTGTCGTCGGATGGGCCATCGAACGCCGCGGTCGAGGCGGCGAGCAATAGACACTTGCGTCCGTGACGGTCTCGACGCTGCGCTGCTGACAATCGATCAGTGCATGTTGCGGGACCCACAGGCTGCCCGGAGCAGCGGCTCCAGGCCCTGCATCTCGAATGGTTTGTGAATCACGCGGTAGACGCCGAGGTCCAGCGCCCCTTGGATGACTTCGGGCGTACCGAAGGCGGTCATCATGACGACGGCGCTACCGGGCGACAGCCGTCGAAGGGTGGCCAGGAGGGTCAGATCGTTGGAGTCGGGCAGCCGGTAATCCAGGACGATCGCGTCAATACGTCCGGCGGTGTTTCCGATCGCTACGATCGCACTGGTACCGTCGGTCGCTCCAATCACGCTGTGACCGGCCGATGCAAGCGTTTCGGCGATCGACCACCGTATCAGCAATTCATCGTCGACGACGAGCACTCTCAGTGCGCGGAGATTTTCATCCATAGCGGGAAAAAACACGCGCACTCCACTGGTCGTCCCCAGAAACAAGGCCTGTGAAGTGAACGCTTGGCCTAACGCGCGGTCTCGCTTTCAAGAGTCAGGCCAAGCTGGTGCACTGACTTTCCGCCGCCTTGGAATTCTTCGCAGACTGTTGCAATCCTATCGTGCGCCCTCCGTCTTCACGGGCATCGAGCGTTCCCGGATGAACGAACCCAGGATCGCCAGTGTGAGAAGTCCCAGGATGATGCCAAGGGACCACGTAATCGGGAACTTCCCCCCGAACGCGTCGTTGAGCCACACCATCTTCACGCCGACGAAGATCAGGATCAACGCCAGGGCGTACTTCAGCAGCGCGAACCGCTCGACAGCTCCGGCGAGTAGGAAGTACATCGAACGCAGACCGAGGATCGCGAAGACGTTCGACGTGAACACGATCAGGGGTTCGCGGGAGATCGCGAAGATCGCCGGCACTGAGTCGACCGCAAAGATGACGTCGCTCAACTCGAGGAACACCAACGCCACCATCAGCGGTGTCGCGTGCCACTTGCCGTCCAGGCGCACGAGGAACCGCTGGCCGTGGAAGTCCGGCGTGACAGGCATGAACCGCTTGAACAATCGGATGACCGGGTTCCGTTCGGGGTCGACCTTTTGATCCGGTGCAAACAGCATCTTCACGCCGGTCAGCAACAGGAAGACCCCGAACAGCACGACGATGAACGCGTACTGCATCAGCACCGAACCCAGGGCGATGAAGATGGCGCGAAACAGCAGCGCGCCGATGATCCCGTAGAACAGTACGCGGTGCTGGTACTGCTGCGGAATGCCGAAGTACGCGAACACCATCACGAAGATAAAGATATTGTCGACCGCGAGAGACTTCTCGACGATGTAGCCGGTCAGGAATTCGAGGCCGAGCCGCTGCCCTTCGTCGCCGCCAAACTGCGACGCCGCGTAGAGGTAGAACCCGTAGTTGAAGACCAGCGCGATCGAGACCCAGACCACCGACCAGGTCAGGGATTCGCGAAATGACACCACGTGGGCGTCGCGATGGAAGATGCCAAGGTCCACGGCGAGCATGGCAAAGACCAGCAGCAAGAAGCCGCCGTAGAACCACCAATATTCGGCAAACGGGAACAGAATGTCCACGGCGGCCACTGTAGTAAGCGCCGGTAGTCATAGACAAATACAAAGTCTCTAATCAATATATAGAGCAAATAAATATGTCGTCGCTGGCCTGGCTCAATTACCACCACCTGCTGTATTTCTGGACCGTCGTCAGGGAGGGCGGGGTCGCCAAGGCCGCCCTGAAGCTGCGGCTGTCGCAACCGACCATCAGCGCACAGGTGCATCAACTTGAAGATGCCCTCGACGCGCCGCTGTTGCGGCGGGAGGGCCGCGGCCTGGTGCTCACTGATACCGGCCGCGTGGTGTTCCGGTATGCCGACGAGATCTTCGGTCTCGGTCGCGAGATGGTGGAGACGCTGCGCGGCCGGCCCCCCGGCCGGCAGGCAGAGCTCACCGTTGGTGTAGCGAATGCGGTCCCGAAGCTGATCGCCTACCGGCTCCTGCGGCCCGCGACCCAGGGCACGTCCCGGATGGCCCTGGTGTGCCGTGAGGGCAGCACTGATCAATTGCTGACCGAGCTTGCCTCTCACAACCTTGACGTCCTGATCACAGACACACCCGTGGCGCCACACGTGCGCGTCAAGGTGTTCAACCACTTGCTCGGCGAGTCAGACACCACCTTCTTCGGTACGGAGGCGCAGGCCGAGAAACTTCGCCGCGGGTTCCCGCGAACACTGGACGGGCAACCGCTCCTGGTTCCCACCCGCAATACCGCCTTGCGCCGGGGGCTCGACGACTGGTTCGAGCAGGCTGGCATCCGGCCGATCGTCGCCGGCGAATTCGAAGACTCAGCGCTGCTGAAGGTGTTCGGTCAAGGTGACGGTGTCGTCTTTCCGGCGCCGGCCGCCATCAGCAGGGATATCTGCCGCGTGTATGGTGTGCGGGTGATCGGCACAACATCGCACGTGCGTGAGAAGTATTACGCCGTGTCGGCGGAGCGCCGCGTCAAGCATCCAGGCGTGCTCGCGATCACCAGTGCCGGCCGCGACGAACTGTTCACGACCGAAGCGCGGACCGGTGCTGGCCGGCGCCGTTCCGGTGTTGCCGGCCGCTGAAAAATCCCGGACGAAAACGGAATTCTCCGCGCTGCACGAATCCCGGATGTCCCAGGCGTCGGCGAATCGACGTTTCCAGGGCTCGTGGTGCCACCCGCGGGCGGCACGCGATCTGCTCTCCTGAATCGGAGGCTGACACTCCGGAGGTGTTTATGAAAGCTCTACCCCGTCGATTCTGGGCCAAGAGCGGTCTCGTGCTGGTTCTGGCATTCGTGGCGATTCAGTTCGTGCCGTACGGACGCGATCATGTCAAT
>DATMJU010000689.1:0-6526 GCA_035553795.1 Vicinamibacterales bacterium | reverse complement strand
GGGAAGACCACCGGCCTGCCTCCGGGCGAAGTGACGCGCGGCAACGGACAGGGCGTCACCTGGGCCCAGGCCAACGACTCCAATACCTCCGATAACAAGAAGCGGACTGGCAGGGTCCAGCCGACCAATTGGAACGGCGGCGACCTCGTGATGCTTCCGGCCACCGCTCCGGGCGTGGTGCATGAAAACGGTTTGAGTGGTCAGGTGTCGTGGGACGTGACCCAGGACGTGCTGAGCGGCGCCAACGCGTGGATCATCAAGGTTCGAAACGAAGATGAACCCGGCCAGTCGCCCGAGCGGCGCCAGGCCGGCTATGACCCGTTCCGCGGCGCAGTGGACTACTACTCGATTCAGGGCGCCGAGCAGTCCATTGGCTGCGTGTTCCCGCCGATGCTGCAGCTCGTGGACTTCAATACGTGCGGCGGTGGTGAAAGCTCGGAAGGTGCGAGCGAGAGCGCCCTGTCTTCCAGCGCCTACTATCCAGGATA
Organism: Vicinamibacterales bacterium; assembly: GCA_035553795.1. Lineage (GTDB taxonomy): Bacteria > Acidobacteriota > Vicinamibacteria > Vicinamibacterales > UBA2999 > 12-FULL-67-14b. Next base: position 6,038 of record DATMJU010000689.1, on the reverse strand, counting down.
GCGCGCGCTGATTCACCTCTCGGCGATTGTTCCCGTCGAGCGTCCTCAGCCCACCCTGTGGGCGGCGCTCGACGGATTTCTCAGCCAGTCCCTCCGTCCCTCATCCATCGAAGTCATTGTCGTAGCCGGCGCGTCGGTGCGCCTGTCCGTGCCGGCCCGTCTTCGCCAGCTGAAGATCCGCCGGGTCGCATGGCCGCGCCGCAAGGGATTGGCGGCGGCGATCAACGCCGGAGCGGCCGCCGCGAAGTCGCCGGTGCTCGTGCTGCTGGCGCCCATGTGGCGGCCGATGCCGGGCCTGGCAGACTACTGCCTCTCATTTCACGCCGACCAGCCGGGCGCGGCCGACACGCTGATGCTGGCGGCATCGCTGGCCCCCGGCCATGTCGACGATCCGCTCCTGTGGTGGCTGGATCAGCAGCAGATGGCGGGTCTGTCATCGCTTTCCGCGGGCATACACAACTGGCGTGCCCTGCGGCTCGATGCTCTGTCGCTGAAGCGAGCCCTCGTCATCGACGCGCCGTTGCCCGAAGGTGAGGGCGACGAGTGGTTGATCAAGACCGAATGGGCGAAGCGGGCGCCGCTGAGAGTGTTCGTCGAACAGGTGCCGCTGCTTGCGACGGCCGGCAAGGGTGATCTGGGGCTCGTCATCGAGGCGGAGTACCGGGCTGCTCGTGCGAGACACCGCGCGATGCGCGCCTCCTCGCAGGCCTTCGCCGGCGAGGCGGTCGACGATCGGTTTCAGAATCCCGAGAAGTACCGATTGTCGTCAGCGGACCGGCGCGAGCTGATGGCCACAATCGGCGCGCTGGAACGAGAACTTGCAGGCCGCAATCCACGGTTTGCGATTGGCAGCGAGGCTGAACAGTTCGAGACGCTGGGAAAGTTGTACCTGGTGGCGATCTCCGACGCGCGCAGTCGCGGATGGGCTGACGCCAGGAAGCAGTAGCGCACGAGGTGCACCTTGCGGCACCCCGTGCACCCTGTGCACGCTACTTCAGCGGAATAAACGCGAGCGCATTGTTGGCATTCATCGGAATGACCAACTGATTCGCGCCGGAGTCGTAGCACATCGACGCCGGGCTCGGGATGTTCTGCGCGATCAGTTCGGCCGCCTGGCCCGGACGGATGCGCGATACGCCGCCGTTCACCACGCTGCTCACGTACTTCGTGCCGTCCTTCATGATCACGATGCCGTCGTTGCCTGACTGCGCCGCCTTCTCCGTGGTCAGCAGCTTGCCCTCGGGCGAGAACGTCAGCACATCCGGATTGCCGATGTTGACGACGACGATGTTGCCCTGGTTGTCGATGGCCACGCCGTTCGGCGCCACCAGCGGGGCGCCCTGCAGGAAGATCGACGCCGTGCCGTCGGGCGTGATCTTCCACAGTTGTGCGCCGTCACCCTGCGCGGTGACCGTGCCGTAGATGTTGCCGGCCTTGTCGATCGCCAGATCGTTGAAACCCGTCGACTTCTCGACGCGATACTCCTTCACGGGCATTCCGGTTTTCATGTTGAACGTGCGTACGACCGAGACTGACGGAACGCCGGGTCCCGTGCCGCCGTCACGATCGGCGAGATAGAGCACGCCATTGACGATGTCGCTGCCGAGCGGTTCGTTGAGGACCAGCGGCGGCGTGCTGTTGTCGCGCTGCGGCCCAGGCGTCGCGATGCCCAGCCAGCGCGCCGTGTGCACCGAGCCGTCGTGATTGATGAACGAGATCCACGCGTTGTTGGCCTGCACGTTCTGCGGCACGCCGCGGTTGGGCACCACGATCACGCCGCGATCGGGATCGTAGGAGCAGCTCTCGGCCGAGTAGATCGCGCCGTAGACCTTCACGTTGTTGGACATCGGCGCGAACTTGCCGTCGGCCGTTGGATTCGGCGGCATGCCGAGCGGATTGCCCAGCTGATACGGCTGCGGCGCTCCCGACGGCGCCTGCGCGGGCGGTGCCGCGGCCGGCGCAGGCTGCTGCGCGTGAAGTGAAGCGGCCAACACGAGGGCGCCGCCGAATGCGAATGCAAAACGTCTCATCATCGATCTCCGAGTTTCCTTCTGGCCCATTGGCCTATCGGCCTATTGGCCTATTGGCCTATTGGCCTATTGGCCCTTACGGTACGAGCAAACGAATCACTCCGTCGCGTTTGTTGAGAATGAACAGCTGATTGTTCGGACCACGGCCCATGCGCAGGTCGGCGCGCGCCGCCGCGGGCTTGCCCTGCGCGGCGTTCTTCTCGCGAATCAACTGCAGCAGCGTCTTGTTGGTGCCCTTGTCGTCGAACATGATGCGGCGAACCTGGCTCTGCCCGGAGTTCGACAGCGCGTCGGCGTTGACGTAGAAGATTTCGCCGCTCGGGTTGTCGCCAAAGATCAGCAGGTTCCGGAGCTGCTTGATGTCGCCGTCGCGATACACGTAAACACCGGTCACGGCGGCGCGCGTCACCAGCGGATCGGTGTGGTCGTACTCCGCGACCGGCCACGTCATGCCGGCTTCCGTGCGCGGGCCGGTCAGATCAACCTGGCGGTTGACATACTTGTAGCTGCCCTCCCACTTGTTCCAGCCAAGGTTCGAGCCTGCCGTCACCGGGCTGATCTCCTCGACGACGTTCTGGCCGATGTCGGCGACGAACATCCTGCCGTCCCTGCTGTCCCACGTGAAACGCTGCGGGTTGCGAACGCCCAGCGCGTAGATCTCGCCAAGCGCATTCGCCGTGCCGACGAACGGATTGATCTTCGGGATGCCGTACTTACCGTTCCTGCTGTTGGTGCCGAGCGGATCGATGCGCAGGATCTTGCCGAACACCGACGACAGGTTCTGCGAAAGATTCATCGGGTCGCCGCCGCTGCCCCCGTCGGCCGAACCCACGTACAGCAGGCCGTAGTCGGCCGTGCCCGGCTTCGCGAGCAGGTTGAAGGCGACTTCACCCGCGTTGTGATTGGCAAACGGCTGCGCGACGCGGAACAGCTCCTTCGGCGCTGCGCCATCGTACGTGGGGGCCACTGGATTATTCGCGGTCCATTCCAGCAACACCGTGTCGTGCGTGCGCTTGGCGCCTTCCGCGGCGGTGAAGTCCGGCGCCGGCGTGATGTCCGGCGTGTCGGTATAGGTGTAGAACTTTCCGTAGCCGCGCGCGCCGCGCTGGTTGAACTCCGGATGAAACACGATGCTCTGCAGCCCGCGCTCCGAGCCCTGTGACTGCACGCCGATGTTCCACGCGGGCGCATTCACGTCGATGTACTCGGTGACGGTCTTGCCGTCGTAACTCACGCCATAGATCTGCCCGCGCATTGTCGCGACGAACATCCGGCGCGAGCCCGGTTCGTTGACGAGGTGCATCATCCGCGGTGCTTCGCCGTTGGCGGCATCGGGAATGACCGCGAACTCGGTGAACTTGACGGAGACGACGCCGGCCGAGCTTTCAATCGGCGTTGGAAACGGGTTGGTGGTGGTGGTTTGCGCCACGGCCGCGGCAGGCGCCGGCGCGGACTGCGCGAGGGCCGCAGCAGGCGCGGAAACCAGGATCAAGCTCGCGAGGACAGTCAGTCGAAGCATTGGAGGATCCTACTACCCGGACCCGGCGGGTGCTTACTTTCGTCGAGGGAGATCGTTCGAGGTCCGCCCGATCATCACTTCCGTGGACTTGATGATCGCCACCGCCTCATCACCCCGCTTGAGTTTGAGTTCGTTGACGGCGTCACGCGTGATCACGGCGGTGAGAACCTGATCGCCGATGCGCAGGCGAATCTGTGAGAGCAGGCCGTCGCTGCGGACCTCGTCGACGATGCCGCGCAACTGATTGCGGCCGCTGAGCGCCACCAGGGCCACAGAGGCTCCCATTGCCGCAGAAGGCGCAGATGGCGCTGACTTCTTGTCCAGCATCAATTGACGCTGAATCTCCAACTCGGAGATGCGATGGTGACCGCCGCGCGTCTTCGTGGTGCGGATCGACCCGTCGTAGATCCACTGCTTGAGCGTCGAATAGGCGACGCCGAGCCGGTTGGCCGCGTCACGAACAGTGTGCAGGTCACTCATCGGGTCACCAAATGCGCAGTATTGCTCGTCCAGGGATAAATCGACTTGAATCGAGCGACAAAAGCCACTGAATCATACTAAATTATCTCTCAGTCGTGACCAGCAAGGATCAGCCATCCGGCCCGCGGCGCGTCACAAACCTGATGCGCCACCTGGGCCTTTTCATTACAGTGCTCGCGGCGTTCAGCGCGCCCGTCTCAGCGCAGCCCCCCGGCCTGTTTGGCGATGAGACGGGCGTAGCTGTCGCCGCCGATTCCGGCACTCAGCGCGCTCCGGTTGTGGCGGCGGCGTCCGACCTGAGCTTTGCCTTGACGGAAATCTCGCAACAGTTCACGGCTGAGACAGGCGAACGCGTCGAGTTGGTGTTTGGTTCGTCCGGCACACTTGCACGACAGATCCGCGACGGCGCTCCATTCGAAGTGTTCATGTCGGCGGACGAAACGTTCGTGCACGATCTGGCTCGCGCCGGGCTGACTCGTGATGCGGGTGCCGTGTACGGCATTGGCCGCATCGTCTTGTTCGCGCCGACCGGATCGCGATTGATTCCCGCAGAGGGGCTCGATGGTTTGTCTCGGCTGCTAGCGTCAGGCCGGGTTGCGAGATTTGCGATTGCGAATCCGGAACACGCCCCATACGGCCGCGCCGCGGAAGCCGCACTGCGAAAGCGGGGCATCTGGAACGAAATTGCGCCGCGGCTGGTCTTTGGCGAGAACGTGTCGCAGGCCGCGCAGTTTGCGACCACCGGAAACGCCGTCGGGGGCATCATCGCGTATTCGGTTGCGCTCTCGCCGCAGTTGACGCGTCTCGGCACTCACGCGTTGATTTCCGAAGATGACCACGCGCCCCTTAGACAGCGAATGGTTCTTCTCAACCGGGCCAGCGCGGTCGCGGTCCGGTTCTACCAATACCTCCAGCAACCGGTCGCCCGCAGGATTTTCGAGCGCTACGGTTTCAGACTTCCAAAGTAGTCGTGATGGATTGGCCGGCCTTTCGAGTATCGGTGTCCCTGGGCCTGTGGACGATCGCGTTGCTGCTGCCGGCCGGGATCTTCGCCGGCCATCAGCTTGCGACACGTCAGTTTCGCGGCAAGGCGATAGTGGAGTCGTTGCTCGCCGTCCCGCTGCTGCTTCCGCCGACCGTGCTCGGCTACTACCTGCTGGTGGCGTTCAGAGCGCAATCGCCGCTGGGCGCCGCGTTTGAATCTCTGGTCGGCCAGACGCTCGCCTTCTCGTTTCCCGGACTCGTCCTTGCGTCTGCGATCGTCAACATCCCATTCGTCGTTCAGCCGATCCAACGGGCGTTTGAGTCGGTGCCGCAGGACGTCCGAGAAGCCGCGGCTTGTTGCGGACTGAGTCCGTGGCAGCGATTCCTTCGAGTCGAAGGTCCGCTGGCGTGGCCGGGCATCCTGACCGCGGCGATCCTGACGTTCGCTCACACGCTCGGGGAGTTCGGCGTCGTGCTGATGGTTGGCGGAGCCATCGGCGGTGAAACGAGGACGCTGAGCATCGCCATCTACGACCGGATGCAGGCGTTCGACGATCGCGGCGCCGGAGTCATGTCGGCGATCTTGCTGGCCACCGCCGTGTCGTCCCTCGTGCTGGTGCAACTGCTGGCGCGACGCGGTGGGCGACGTGAGTGACGCCCTTCGCGTCAGGCTGTCGCAAGAGCTTCCGGTTCCGCTGGACGTGACGCTCTCATGTGAACCCGGCAAGGTTGTTGCGCTATTCGGCCCGTCTGGCAGCGGGAAGACGACGATCCTGAGGAGCATCGCGGGGCTATCGACGCCGAAGTCCGGTAGGGTCACCATCGGCGGCGACACCTGGCTCGACACAGAAGCGGGCGTGAACGTGCCGCCGCATCGCCGACAAGCGGGCCTTGTATTCCAGGAATACGCGCTGTTTCCTCACCTCACCGCGCTTGGCAACGTGACGATCCCGCTTAGCCGCCTGCCACGAGACGCGCGCCGGCGGCGAGCCCTCGAGCTGCTCGAGTTGGTGCATCTCGGGGAC
>DATMJU010000688.1:0-2923 GCA_035553795.1 Vicinamibacterales bacterium | reverse complement strand
AATCCCTTGTTTCCCCTATGAAAGCGTGTAACGCAACTGTGGCGGCTGCCTTGCACCAGCGCGACGTCGAGACCTGCGCTTGTTGATGATGCGTTCACCTGGAGACCGACGAGCTCGAGTGCGATTCGAGGTATTTGGCGCGTTCTGGGGAACGTTTGATGCGGGCGATGCGGTGCGCGTGTGCAACCTCACGCGCTTTGGTGCACTGCTCGAAGCGCAACATCCGCTCGCGATCGAGTCGGTCCAATCGTTGTGCCTGGTGTTTGATGGCCAGCCGGCGTTAGCCGAGGCCCGGGTCCGTCATCATGTGCAGGCCGACGCGTCGAGACCCGACAGCTATCTCGTCGGTGTGGAGTTTATTTCGACATCAACTGCGTTCCTTGAAGCCGTCGACCGCCTCGTCGCCTACCGGGCCCTTCCTACCTAACTTGCGTAAGTGCTTGACCAGTGTGTGGCGACTTTCCACATGCTTCGGGCGAAATTAGTTCTTCCTGACAGAAAACACTTCACTCCAGAGGCTCGAATCGGGTCTGTGAGGCTCGTTAGTCATCGCAGAAGCAGACAACGTGCTCCCTTTTCTTGGCGACTTCTTTGCAGTGGAGCGGCGGCATGCGTGAAGCGGTGCCAGATCGCCGAAGAGTCCCCCGAGCAGTGATTTCAGATACAGAGCTGTCGGTGCTGGCCTTTCCAATGCCAGTCCGCCTGCTCGACATCAGCCTCGCCGGAGTACTCCTCGAGTCTTCGCATCCGGTTGACCTGGGTACGCGCGGCACGCTGCGTTTCGATTTCGGCGGCGTGCCGTTCTCGGCCGACGTGCAAGTCGAGCGCGTGGACCGGTCGTTCTCGCAGGCGGGCGCGCAACGCTTCGCCATTGGCGCGGCCTTCGTGGCATTGAGCCACCAGGACCAGCGCGTGATCGAGCGCTTCGCGCATCAATGAGGCCCATAACAGTGGAAGCAACCAGAGACTCCAGCGCCTTGTCCCCCTTCGCCCCCCCGCTCAGCGCAGGAATGGGGTCGCGCTCCAAGCAACACGTCCGGCTCATCGGCCGCAGCCCGATCATGCAGGCGCTGCAGGGTGAGATCGACCGGGTGGCCCGCAGCGATGCCAAGGTCCTGATTCACGGTGAGAGCGGCGTCGGCAAGGAGATCGTCGCGCGCACCATTCACTACAGCGGGCCGCGCGCCGCGATGATGTTCGCGCCGGTCAACTGTGCCGGCCTGCCGGAAACGCTGCTCGAGTCGGAGCTGTTCGGCCACGTGAAGGGCAGTTTCACCGGCGCGTATCGCGACAAGCCCGGCAAGCTCGAGGTGGCTCACCACGGCACGGTGTTCCTCGACGAAATCGGCGAGATGACGCTGCGCATGCAGGGCCTGCTGCTGCGCTTCCTCGAGACCGGTGAGATTCAACGCGTCGGTGCGGACGGCGGCGCCCGCCACGTCAACGTGCGCGTGATTGGCGCCACGCACCGCAACCTGCGCGAGATGATCACGCAGGGCACCTTCCGCGAAGACCTTTATTACCGGCTCAACGTGATCCAGATCACGGTGCCGCCACTGCGAGAGCGGCGCGAGGACATCCCCGAGCTGGTCACGCACTTCCTCAACAAGTTCGTGGCTGCCAACCACTCGCCGATCACCGGCGTGTCGGCCGAGGCGATGAAGTCCCTGGTCGCCTATTCATGGCCCGGCAACGTGCGCGAGCTCGAGAACCTGATCGAACGCATGGTCGTCGCGGTGCAGCACGAAGTGATCGAGCTTCCCGATCTGCCGTCCGAGGTTCGCGCCCAGGACAACGTCGCCTTCCGGCCGCGCCGCGAGCGCCGCCGCACGGTCGCCGACGACCTGTATACGCGGCTCACCGAGCAGCGCGAGTCGTTCTGGGCCACCGTCTACCCGATGTACATGGCCCGCGAGATCACGCGTGCCCACGTCCGCGACGTCGTCCGGCGCGGTCTCGAGGAAGCCCGCGGCAACTACAAGATCGTCGCCCGCCTGTTCAACATGGAATCGCGCGAGTACAAGCGCTTCCTGAATTTCCTGAGGAAACATGACTGCCAACTTCCATTCAAAGAATACCGATAAGGTCCCGCAGTACTGGGGCACGGCCGTGGCGCTGTGCCTGGTGCTGGCGCTCACCGCGTCCGCGCAGACCCAGCAGAAGCCGGCCGGTAGCAACGGCGTGACCTCGGTACCGCCGACGGCGGCCGCCGTGGCCGCGCCCCGCGCCACCGATCCGGTGGTGCCCCCCGGCTACGTGATCGGCACTGACGATGTGCTGTCGATCGTGTACTGGAAGGACAAGGACATGTCGGCCGACGCCAAGGTGCGTCCCGATGGCCGCATCGCGCTGCCGCTCATCAACGAGGTGAACGCGGCCGGCCTCACGCCAGAGGAGCTGCACGCCAAGATCGTCGAAGAGTCCAAGAAGTACATGGAGGATGCCAACGTCACCGTTGTCGTCCGCGAGATCAATAGCCGTAAGGCGTTCATCACCGGCGAGGTCAACAAGCCTGGCCCGTACCCGCTGACGGCGCCAACCACCGTGATGCAGTTGATCTCCATGGCCGGCGGCCTGCGCGAATACGCCAACGCCAAGAAGATCATGATCATGCGCACGGAGAACGGCAAACAGGTCAGCCTGCCGTTCAACTACAAGGATGTGGCCAACGGCAAGAAGCTGGACCAGAACGTCCAGTTGAAGCCCGGCGACACGGTGGTGGTGCCGTGACCAGTTTCCTGCGGGCACTGACCGGCGCACTCGCGCTGGCCGCGTGCCTGCCTGCCCCGGCCTCCGCGCAGGCACCGCGCAACCCCTTCACCGAACTCTTCGGCCGCACGCCGCAGCGCGAGGGGAAGGAGTTTACGTCGGTTTACCTGCGCTCGCAGATCGGCCTGCAATGGGGGCAGACGCTGCGCGAAGA
>DATMJU010000687.1:0-6457 GCA_035553795.1 Vicinamibacterales bacterium | reverse complement strand
CAGCATGGATCCCCAGCACGCGCTCGATCTCGTCGAGCAGATCGAACGGATCGCGACTGGGCAGATCCAGCTTGTTGATGAACGTCAGAACAGGAAGCCGCCGCAGCTTGCAGACCTCAAACAGCTTGCGGGTCTGCGACTCGATGCCCTTCGCCGCGTCGATCACCATGACCACGCCGTCCACAGCGAACAGCGTGCGATAGGTGTCTTCGCTGAAGTCCTTGTGACCCGGAGTGTCGAGCAGCGTCAGATGATGCTGCCCCAGGTCGAACTCCACCGCCGCGGACGTGACCGAGATACCGCGCTCGCGCTCGATGTCCATCCAGTCCGACACGACGTGCTTGTCGGTCTTCCGCCCGCGCACCGCGCCCGCCAGCTCGATCGCTCCCGCGTACAGCAGGAGTTTCTCGGTCAGCGTGGTCTTACCGGCATCAGGATGGGAAATGATGGCGAACGTGCGGCGGCGCTCAACTTCCGTCTTGAGCGTCGAATTCGAAACAGTCAACTGGCCTACGGCAACCCCTTCAGGAATTTTACCAGTTCTGCGCCCCAGATCGCGGGGATTGAATGCGTGCCGTGACCGCGGGTCTCGTCGGTGATCGGGAGCAGGATGAAACGCCCTTTCTTCACCTGCTTGATCAGGTCCTGCATCATCGGCAGCTCGGGAGGATTCACGAAGTCGTCGGCCGAGTTGATGGCGAGCAGCGGATCGACGATCTTGCCGAGATGAGGCGCGGGGTTGTAGTCCTCGATCGCGTGGTAGTAGTACAGCATGTCGTTCGCGTCGGTGTTCTTCGATCGCGCCGCGACCTGCTCTTCCACAAACTTATCCGCCGCGGCCGTCGTCGGGTACTGCTTCTGCCACTGCAGCGGCACGCTGGTCGCCATCACCAGGAAGCCGATCGCGCTCGCCAGTCCGCGCGGTTGCTCCTGGTAGTTGCCTTCCATCCACGTCGGGTCCTTCTCGATCGCGTCGATCAGGAACTTGCGCCACACGCGGTTGCGGCCGCCGATCTCCACGGGATTGCTGGCCAGCGGCACGAGTCCCGCGGCAAATCCCGGATACATGTAGCCCCAGTTCCACGCATGCATGGCGCCCATCGACGTCCCCATCACCAGCTTCAACCTGGTGAGGCCGAGCCCCTTGGTGACCAGCTCGTACTGCAGCTTCACCATGTCCGTGTAGCGATACTTTGGAAACTTCATGCGCAGCCCGTCGCTCGGCTTGCTCGACTGGCCGTGGCCAACGTTATCGGGAAGGATGATGAAGTAACGCTCCGCATCGAGGGGCTGTCCCTTGCCGAACAACCGTCCTCCGTAGTTCGGACCGAGAGATCCCGCGCCGGTGCCACCGGTACCATGCAGGATGAGCACGCCGTTGCGGACGACGCCGTCGGCATCCTTGCGCGGTGTGCCGACAGTCCGGTAGTGAATCTTGACCTCGGGCATGCGCTCGCCGCTCGTGAACGTAAAGTCACGCGCGACGAAGTCAGCTTCGACGGGAGCCGGAAACGGCGCCGGCTGTGCGCTGGCCATGACCGGAAGAAACAGGGCGAGGACGAAAACAAGGCGCGCCATGAGGCGCAATGTTAGCAGGCCTGCCTGACGGCCTGACGGCCTGACTACCTGAGTGTAAAGGTAAGCTCGATCGTGATGATGACCGGCACCGGTTCGCCCTGGCGCATGCCCGGACGGAAGCGCCAGTTCTTGGCCGCCTTGATGGCTTCCTGATCGAGACCGAAGATCGGATCGAGCGAACGCGTGACCTTGACGTCACCGACCGAGCCGTCAGGCATGACGATACATTCGAGCCACACGGAGCCCTGGACCTTGGCGCGCATTGCGTCGGCCGTGTAGGCCGGCTTCACTTCGCGAACGACTTGCGGGAGCGACACGCCTGAACCAGGCCGGAACGCGCCGCCGCCAAATCCGCCGCCGAAACCTGGTCCAAGGCCTGAGCCTTGACCCGAACCGGCGCCCGTGCCGGGTCCGGTACCGGCGCCGCCGGTCGTCGGGGCCGATGGCGAAACCACACCAGGCAGCGTCATTGCCGCATCAGCCATGGGCTTGAAGGGCACCGTCATTTCGATCGGAGGCGGCTCTTCCACCTTCTGCGGAACCGGCTCAGCCGGAGCCGGGACGGAAATTGGGTCGGTCTTCTTCTCGACCTGAGCCTTACGTATGGGTTCCGGCTTCGGGTCTCCGCCGCCACCGCCGCCGCCGCCGGGACCTGGAGTCGGCAGAAAGACGGCCATATTGACGTTGAGGCTTTCGACGACCTCGGGGGGCAGCGCCTGCGAGCCGAACCGGGCGGCCAGCAGCAGCACCGCGATCACCGCCACGTGCGTGGCGATCGACGTGCCCGCGCCGACCTTGGACTTCGCGCTCTCGAAGCCAAAGGTGTACTCGGCTGGCCGATCTTCGAGCCCAAGCTGTGATCCCTGGACTAGCGCAGGGGTCTTGTTGCCGGTAAGGTGTGCCATCAGCGAATGTTGTCGCCCACGGTCATTCTGACCGACGGGTTCAGGCGTGACAAGTGCAAAGCCAGCGCCATAAGGATTTGACGCCAATATGTGACAAAAGGCTTCGACCACTCGACCTGAGCTACAATCGACCGCTAAGGAGTACTTATGTTTTCCCTGATTGGGCCTCTTGGACTGCCGGAAATGCTCATTATTCTGGCGATTGTCATCCTCATCTTCGGCGCCAACCGCTTGCCCGAACTCGGCAAGGGCATTGGTTCCGGCATCAAGAACTTCAAGGCGTCCATGAAAGAGGGCGATCAGAAGTAACTCCTGCGACCAGCGTTCTAAAGCACGAGACGGACATCTCCGGTTCGTCTCGTCACGCGCTCCCGATCGAGATATTCCAGCAGCGGGATCGCGAATTTTCTCGACAGCCCATATCGATCTTTAAAGGCGGCCACGTCCACCGTCGCACGTCCGCCGGCGGCGCCTTCCTTCATGGCGCGCACGTCCTGCTTGAGCGCCTGCAGCGCATCGGCGTGGAAGATGACGGTATCCAGCCGTATCAACACCCTCTCCCGCAGCAGCAGCGAGGTCAACTTTTCAACGACCGCGGCGGGTGCCTTGGCCTGCCCTTCAACCGTCGCGGCGTCGGGTGCCTTAAGTCCGGCGGCCCGATACGCCTCGATGATCGCCTCGCGCACACGGTCATCGCCGCCGGCGACCGTCGGCTTGTGCGTGGGCAGTGCCAGCCGCTCGGCGCCGACCAGGGCCTTGCGCGCCTTGAGTTGATCGACGACGGTCTCGAACACCGCCGGCGCGATTCGCGCGAACAGTTTGCTGCGCGCTTCCTCGCGCGGCAGCCCGTCACTCATCGCGTTCGCCTTGTGGGTCGCGGTCACCAGGGCCACCAAATCGCGCTCGGCCTTTTCGAGCACGGCGCGCATCACGAGCCGATCACCCGCAGCGACCACGCCTGCCGCGGACAGTTCGCGCATCACATCCGCGATGCGACCGGGCATGACACCCGCGCGCGACACCAGCGACGGCGCCTCGATGCCCGCAAGGCCGGCCGCCTCGATCATCGAGACGATCGCGGTGGTCTCAGCCTTTGATGCTGAGTGCCCGCCGTGCGCCAGACGGAGACGGGCCAGGCTCGCCCGACCGTCCTCGGAGCGGATTCCCGCCCTGGCGGGCGCCGGATCGATCACCACGCCACCGCCGATGGTGATGGGCGGCGAATAGGCGCGGATGATGAACCGATCGCTGCGCGTCAGCACTGCCGGCTGCTCGAGCCGAAGGCGCACCAGCGCCGACTCACCCGCCGCAATCTCCGTCGCCTGCCCGGCGATCGACACGCGCCCCAGTACCTCGGCGGTCCCGTTGTGCATGCGCACGCGCGCACCATGCTTGAGCGGCTTTGCCGACCGTAGCAGGTCGATCTCCGCATCCACCCGTCTCGAGACGCTGAGCGTGCCTCGCGCCATCAGTGTCTCTCCTCGCGATACATCCGCAAGTTCGACGCCACCGAGGTTAATCGCGGCCCGCTGACCGGCCACGGCCGCATCCGCGGCGCGGCCGTGCACCTGGACGCCGCGCACCTTCAGCGCCACGCCTCCCGGTTCGATGACGAGCTCGTCATCCACCTTCACCGTGCCCGACACCAAGGTGCCGGTGACGACGGTACCGAACCCTTTCATGGAGAACGCGCGATCGATCGGCAGACGCGCGGCGCCATCCGCAGGGCGTCGCGCCGCATGCCCCGCTTCGGCGGCAATGGCGTCGCGTAGACGGTCCAGGCCGTCACCCGTCGCGGCCGACACCTCGATGACAGGCGCCTGCTCGAGAAACGAGCCCTTCACGAGCTCCGCCACGTCGTGCCGCACGAGCGCGCGCGTATCGGCGTCAGCGAGGTCAGATTTTGTGAGGACCACGATGCCGCGCGGAATGCGCAGCAGGCGGCAGATGTCGAAGTGCTCGCGCGTCTGTGGCATGACCGACTCGTCCGAGGCCACGATCAGCAGCACGCAGTCAATGCCGCCCACCCCAGCCAGCATCGTCCGGACGAAACGCTCGTGCCCGGGCACATCCACGAAGGCGACGCGCGTGTCGCCGATCGTGGTGTGGGCGAACCCCAGTTCGATGGTGATGCCGCGCGCCTTCTCTTCCTTCAGGCGATCCGGATCGATGCCGGTGAGTGCCCTGACGAGCGAACTCTTGCCGTGATCGATGTGACCGGCCGTACCGACGACGAGATTCCGCATGGCTGTCAAACTGAGAACCGAAGAACTGCCAACTACCGCTTCTTCCGGAAGAGGCGTTCCTTCTTGCCGAGCCGCTGTTTCTTGCCCTTGCGCCGCTGCTCCGGCGTGCCTTTGCGCTGATCCTTCTTGGGCCGGGCGCTGCTGCGGGACGGCCCACGTGAGCGTTCATCGCGGCGCACCTTCTGGAGCACGTCCTCGAGCCCGAGGTCGATCTGCCGGCGCTCCATGTCAACCTTGATGATCTGCACGCTGACCTGATCGCCGAGCCGGTAGGTCTTCTTCGTGTTCTCACCAAACAGCACGTGCTGCTGCTCGCGATAGCGGTAGTAGTCGTCGGCCATTGTGCTGACGTGGACCAGGCCTTCAACATAGTGCTCGGTGAGCTCGACAAACATGCCAAACGGCGCGACGCCGGTGATGTAGCCGCTGAACACGTCACCGACCTTGTCGGCCATGAAGCGGACCTTCTTCCACTGCAGGATCTCGCGCTCGGCGTCCGCGGCCTTGCGTTCCATCTCCGAGGTGTGACGGCCAACCTCTGGCAGGTCCTCTTCGAGCTCCGCAATCCGTTCGTCGCTGACCTTCGTCTGCCGCACTTCGCGCAGGGCACGGTGGACGACCAGGTCCGGATAGCGGCGGATCGGCGACGTGAAGTGCGTGTAGGTGGGCGCGGCCAGGCCGAAGTGCCCGACGTTCATCGGGTCGTAGCGCGCCTTCTGCATCGTCCGCAGCATCAGGAACGCGATCGGGCGCTCAGCGGGATTACCGCGAATCTTCTCGACCAGCTTCTGGAAGTGCTTCGGCTTGACGCTGCTCTCGCCAGCGCCGAGCGAGAACCCGAACGCGCTGACGAACTCCTCGAACTGCAGCACCTTCAGTGGATCGGGTGGCTCGTGAATGCGGTACAGCGACGGCATGCCGGCACTCTCGAGATGGCCGGCCACCGTCTCGTTGGCCAGCAGCATGAACTCTTCGATCAGCCGGTGCGCGACGTTGCGCTCCGAGGCCACGATGTCCTCGATGAAGCCGTCCTCGTTCAGCACGACCTGCGCTTCGGGAAGATCGAAGTCCACCGACCCGCGGCGATAGCGGCGCGCGTTGAGAATCTCGAACAACTCCCCCATCAGTTCGAACATCGGTACGAGCTCCCGATACTCGGCAATCGTGGCGGGATCCTTCTCCGTCAGGATCGCGTTGACCTTGGTATAGGTCATGCGCGCGTCACTGCGGATCACGCCGTCGTGAATCTCGTAGCGCACCACGTCGCCCTTGGTCGTCACCTCCATCAGGCACGACTGGACGAGCCGATCGACATGCGGGTTGAGGCTGCAGAGTCCGGTCGACAGCTCGGACGGGAACATGTGCACGGCGCGCTCAGGGAAATACACGGAGGTCGCCCGTTCGTAGGCCTCCTGGTCGAGGGCGCCGCCCTCCTGCACGTAGTGCGAGACGTCGGCGATGTGCACGCCCAGCCAGTAGTGGCCGTTCTTGAGGCGCTCAATCGAAATCGCATCGTCGAAATCGCGCGCGGTCTCGCCGTCGATGGTGACGACCTTGCGATCGCGGAAGTCGGTGCGCCCGGCAATGTCCTTCTCCTTGACGGCGTTGCCGATGCGCTTGGCTTCGGCGACGGCTTCGGCGCTGTGCTCGTCAACGATGTCGTACTTGCGCAGAATGATCTCGGTATCGACGCCGGGATCGTTGATGTCGCCCAGCACTTCGACAATG
>DATMJU010000686.1:0-8613 GCA_035553795.1 Vicinamibacterales bacterium | reverse complement strand
CTATGCGCGTGCGAACGTGCAGCTCACCGACGCGGTGACGTTTGAAGTCGGCGCCCGCGCCGACTCCTGGAAATCCGAACCAGCCGATGCGGCGCAGCCGGCCAAGGACGTGACCTACATCAGCCCGCGCGCCGCGATCTCCGCGCGCGTCGGCCGCTTCGAGATGCAGGCGTCGGGCTACTACGCCAACCGCACGCCGAGCCTGAACGAGCTGCATCGCCGGTTTGCCGTCGGCAACCAGGTCACCAATGCCAACCCGCTGCTCGAGCCGGAAACGCTGACCGGTGTGGAAGGCGGCGTGCTGACGCAGTTCAGCCGCGCGTCGTTCCGCGTCACCGGCTTCATCAACAACCTCGAAGGGGCGATCGCCAACGTGACCCTGTCGCAGACGCCAACCTCGATCGTGCGGCAGCGCCAGAACTCGGACGAGATTCGCGCCACCGGCGCGGAAGTCGAAACCGACGTGCGCCTCACCAACACGTTGAGCGCCCAGGCGCAGGTCGTGTTCACGTCGAGCCACTTCCGCGGCTCGATCGCCACGCCCGCGCTGGCCGACAAGTTCGTGCCGCAGGTGCCGAAAGTGCAGGGCGGCATGGCCGTGACCTGGGCTGAACCGCGGATCCTGACCGCCGCGTTGCAGATGCGTTTCAGCGGCGAGCAATTTGACGATGACCTCAACACCGAGGCCTTTGTGCTGGGGTCGTACGTGGTGTTCGACGCCACCGCGAGCCGCGCCATCGTCCGCGGCTTGAACGCCTTCGTCGCGGTGGAGAACATCGCCGACAAGGAATTCGACACCGCGCGCACGCCGCTGCGCTCGGTGGGCTGGCCCCGCACGTTCCGCGCGGGCGCACGCATTACGTGGCAATAAGCGCCGGCGGCATCATCCTCTTCGACGGGACGTGCGCATTCTGCGAACGTTCCGTCCGCTTCATCGCCGTGCGTGACGGCGGCTACTTCAAGTTCGGCGCATCCCAGAATCCGGAAGGGCAGGCGTTGCTCGCGCAATTCGGCACTACGCGCGAAGCGGCGAAGAGCCTGATTCTGATCGAGGACGGGAAAATCTACCTGAGGTCGACCGCGGTGTTGCGCGTGGCAGGGCGGCTGTCTGCCCCGTGGCGGTTCGCGCGCGTGTTCCTGCTGGTGCCGGCGCCGATTCGTGACGGCGTCTACCGCACCGTCGCCGCCATCCGGCATCGCATCGCCGGCAAGGCCAACGCTTGCGAGATTCCGCCGCCCGAAATTCGTGCCCGCCTGATCTGAGCTAGGCCTTCGCGATTTCCTTCGCGAGCAGGAAGCGGTGGCATTCCTTCGCGTCCTCGACGCAGTGGCACAGCAGCGTCACGTTCTGTTTCTTCCCGAGCGCGCGCAGCAGCCGCAGCGTCGATTTCTGGCCGTGGTTCTTGATGGTCTCGCTGCGGTCGTCGATCGGGCCGTCCATGTAGAGCTCGTCGTGATACCGCTTGGTGAACGTCTTCCAGTCGATCGCCCCGCCCATGACCGCCTTGAGCAGTTGCTCGCTCGGCCCGAGGTTGGGCATCCATACGTCGTACTTCGACGCCGGCATGCCGCGGCCGCGAAAGCGGGTGGCGAGGATCCTGAGTCCATCGCTCTTGCCGATCTCGGATTGCACGCTGCGGGTTCTGATCATGCCGTTATCGTATCCGCCGAACCGCGATCACGGAACGGTCGGGCGGACCCGAGGTCCAGGCCGCCACGAGTCCGGTGTCGGCGGCGGACATCACAGGGTAGGACGTGGCGTCACCCAGTTCTTGCGGCGGGTCGTTGCCCGCGACTGCCTTGATCGCCGCACGGCGCACGCCGCTCCGCGACTCATCCCAGGCGACGAACACGGCACCCGAGCCGTCGATGGCGATCTGCGGATGGGACGGCTTTGGTCCCCCAAGCGTCGGCATGCGCACCGGAGTGGAAAAGGCGGCGCCGCTTTTCGAAGTGGCGTAGAAGATGACGCCCTGCTCGTTTTGGACGGTGGGCCAGGCCAGG
Organism: Vicinamibacterales bacterium; assembly: GCA_035553795.1. GTDB lineage: Bacteria > Acidobacteriota > Vicinamibacteria > Vicinamibacterales > UBA2999 > 12-FULL-67-14b. The sequence goes on along the minus strand of DATMJU010000686.1, from coordinate 6,609 downwards.
TGCACGGTGCCTTTGGCATCCACGGCCATTGCCGGTCCGTCGTCGGGGCAGCCCCGGATCGACCAGCCGTCTTCGTTCACCCGCATCATCGGCGTGAACGTCTTGCCGCCGTCGCGCGACATGGTGAAGCCCATGTCGCGCATGTTGCCGGCGAACACGTGCCGCCATGCCGCGTAGAGTTCGCCGTTTGGTCCTGCTGCCATGGCCGTCTTGCAGCAGTAACACACGCCTTTGAACAGCTCGCGTTCTGGTCCTCCGTCGGCCGAGTAGTACAAGCCGGATTTCTGCGCCATCGCGACGCCGTCGTGTTCGCCCGTCGCAGCCGGCTTCGCGCCGGCCGGCTCCGCCACGAGCCCGCGATGATCGAGCCAGATCGTGTGGAGCTTGCCGTTGGCAGTGACGACGGAAGACGGCCAGCCGCGCTCGCCGGGGATCCCCGACTGCAGCGCGATCGGCGCCGCGAACGTTCGCCCGCCGTCGACTGATCGGGCGGTCTTGATCTGGGTGCCCGCGTCCTTCGCATTCCACGTGACGGTGATCACAGGCGGCGATCCACGTCGCGGCATCAGGGTCACCCGCGGCGCAATCTCGCCATTGATCCGCGCTTCTCCCGCATTCGCGTTGACTCGCACCGGCTGCCCGAAGGTGCGGCCGCCGTCCGCGCTGATCGCGAGGTAAATGTCGCCTTTGCCGGCCGCCGCGGCTGCCCAGGCCATGGCGACGGTTGATCCACTCGAGGCGATCCACGGTGTCGAGTTGGCGTGACCGGGAATCGCGAGAGTGGTGTCGGCCGAAGCCGACACCACCTGGCATGCGAGAAGCAAAAGAGCCCAAACGGATCGAGTCATGCTTTTAGAACCTGAGCCGGGCACCGAACTGGAACGAGCGGGGTTCGCCCACGGCCGTGATCTGGTTGAAGGTTGCCGATGGATTAGCAGGATAGGCGCCGGAGCCAAAATTCGCATTGCGCGTGACGACGTTAGCACGGTCGGTCAGGTTGAAGCACTCGGCCAGGAGCTCGAGCTGCCAGCGGGCGCCTAAGCGAAACGTCCGGCTGATGCGGGCGTTGAGGTTGAAGAACCGCGTGCCCTCGCCGGTATTGCGATCGATGAATGCGCCGTTGACCACGGGCCGGCCCGCCGTACCTTGCACCGTGGTCACGCCGGAGGTGATATTGAACGGCGGGGCGGAGTAGGCCTGCAGCATTGCGCCAACCTGGAAGCCCGCCACCCGCGCCGAGCCGTTCACGGCAAGCCGATGCCGTTGATCGTTGTCAGATCGTCCCCAGTCCTTCGACAGGTCGGTTGGATCGATCGGCGAACTGAAGAACGCCTCGCCGACGTTGTTCATCGACTTAGAGAGCGTGTACGAAACCCGGTATTGGCCCCAGCCGTCCATGCGCTGCGCCAGCGAGACGTGCAGGCCGTGATAGTTCGATTCGCCGGCTGACGAGTATTGGCTGTTGTTTGCGTAGGCCGGGATCGGCCGACAGCCGTTGTTGCTGCCCGCCGCGACGCAGGTCGGCACGTTCTGGTTGATCGACATCAGCAGGTTCCGGCCCTGCAGGTACTGATAGCCGGCACCGACGGTCGTTTGTTCGCCCAGTTGATGCTCGACTTCGGCGCTGACCTGGCGCGAGTACGCATTCTGCAGATCGCGCTCCATGGTCGTCAGGTTCGGCAGGGTCACGAGCGGAATCGCCGCGGGCAAGATAGCGGGGAAGACCGGAGCCCCAGCCTGGGTCGGAGACAGGCTCACCGAATACTGGCGAAGTGCGCTCACGTCAGTGGTATTACCCGCGGACATCAGCGCATTGGCGAGCGCGCGCAGGGGCACGCGATCGTAGAAGATGCCGGCGCTGGCGCGGACAATGGTGCGTCGAGAGTCGAAGGGGGACCACGCGACACCGAGCCGCGGCGAGATGTTGCTCGTGTCGAGCGCGATCGTCTCGAGCCATTGCAGGTCGTAACGCAGTCCCGCGTTGAGCGTCACGGCGTTGGTGACCTTCCACTCGTCCTGGACGTACATCCCGAGATTGGGATTGGTCTGCGCCAGTTCGGTGATCCCAAAGGTCTGGCCGAAGCCGGCGTTGTTGTACGTCCCCGACAGGAAGTTCGCGAGCGACGAGAACGAGTAGCTGCCGCGGATCGATCGCGGGAACGTGATCAGGTCGTCGTTGTAGATCACGTCCACGCCTGCCCGCAGCGCGTGGGCGCCGCGCTGGTGCGACAGGTTGTTGACGAGCTGATACATCTTGTTCAGCCGTCCGGTGGGGCTGCTCGAACTCGTGCCGAACGTCGCCACTCCCGCAATGCTCACCGTCGGTCCGGCGAGGTCGGACGGCGTCGCCTTGAGGTCGCCGTGCGCCACCTGCGCGCGAGTCTCGAGCACGGTGCGCGACGACAGGATCAGGCTGTTGCTGAGGGCCACGGCCTGGTCAGTGTTGTCGAGATTCGACGAGGCGGTCGCAGCACTCAGTCCGCCGGCGCCTCGCGCATTGGTCGCCTTCACGCCGTAGCGGCTGTAGCGGATGCTGAACTGATCGCGCCCGCTGAACTGGTGATCGATCTTGGCGAGCACGTTGTGTGTATCGACCGGATTCGGATAGCTGCCGGTCGAAATGGCCGGTCCGCGATACTCCGTCACCGCGAGCCGCGCGTTGATGGCGTCGACGGAGGCCTGTGGGATCGTGGTCAGCCCGGTCTGATCGAGCGCGCGGTGCTCCGCGTTCACGAAATAGAACGCGCGATCCTTGCGCAGCGGGCCACCAATGCTGGCGCCATACTGCGACTGGTTCATCGGCAGCTTCGTTTCTGACAGCGCGTTCCTGCCGTTCAAGGCGTCGTCTCGCAGAAAGTCGTAGATCGTTCCGCGTAGCGCGTTGGTGCCGCTCTTGGTGACGACGTTGATGTAGCCGCCGAGTGCGCGTCCCAGCTCCGCCTGCGCGCCTGAGGTGATCACCTGGAATTGCTCGATCGCATCCACGCCATAGGTGATGCCGCTCAGACCCGCCGCATCGTCATTGGCGGACAGGCCATCGACGACGAAGTTGTTGGAGAGGTTGCGCTGGCTGCCGACGGAGATGGTGACGCCGGGAACGGCGGACGTTTCCGGAAACAACTGCGTGCTGGCGATGTTGGTAGGGGATACGCCCGGTACGAGCAGCGCCAGCTCCAGGAAGTTGCGGCCGTTCATCGGCAGCGCCGCGACTTCCGCTTCAGCAACCGTGGCGGCGATCTGGCTGCGCGCCGTCTCGATCACCGGCGCTTCAGCAGTGACGTGCACGCTCGATTCCACACCCGCCAGTGCCAATGAGATCGGCACGTCGAATGCCGATCCCGCCAGCACGGTGAGCGTGCGGGTGGCATCCCTGAATCCGGGTATCGTCACCACAAGGTCATACGTGCCAATGCGAAGGTAGGGAAAACGAAAGCGCCCCTCCTGATCCGTCGTCGCTGCTGCCACCACGTTTGTGGCTCGATGCGTGGCGGTGACGGACGCGCCGGGGACGGAGCTTCCAGAGGCGTCGGCGATGCGGCCGCTGACACTGCCGACGTCAACCGTTTGTTGAGCGATGAGCGGACGCGGTATTACAAGCGCAAGCGACAGTGCTGCGCACACACTGAGACGAGAAAACATGAATGCCTCCCAAGAACTGCGACAGAAATCGAGCCAGCTCGGCACGAGCCGAGTGCTGACAGCCGAACAGCCGTTCGCTAGTTTTTGGGTGGAGGTGCGTCTGGGAGGGAAAGCCGGCCGAGAAGCGGTGGCGGCGGCGGTGTGAAGGCCGCGCCCGCGTCCAGCATGCTCGACGGCGTTGACGGACGTTCGACTTCGCCGGTGAACGCGAACAGGCTGAGCAGGTGCGTGCCCGGTCCGTCACATGTGTTCGTGATCGCGCAACATTCATGCGATCGCGACTGTGTGCCCTTGTGCATCGGGCACGTGTCGCCTTCGACCGGCTCCGGGGCGGGTGCCTCGTGGCACTCTTCGGCGGGCGGCGGCGCGGGTTCCGCATGGTGCTGGTGTTCGCCGTCGGCTGCGGCAACGGTGTGTCTGTCGCAGCACTCTTCCGGCACAAACGCCGACAGCGACGCCACCTGGCACAGGAGCCAGGTCATCGCCACCGCGCGCACGTAACGCCGGATTGCGGTCATGTGAACTCAGGGTACCCGGAAACAGCCAGGGCGGGCAAATTGAGGGTACGATGTTCGGCGAATGCGACCCAGTTGGTGTGCTCTTGCTGTCCTCGCGGTCCTGGCTGTGTCATGCACGGATCGCAAGCAGCCCGATGCGACGGTCTCTGTCGCCGGACCATCTCCGGTCCTGCCGACGCCGTCGCTACCCACGACGATTCCCGGCGTGCTGTCGATCGCGATGCCCGCCGAGCCTGGCGACACGGGAAGCGTCGCGTTTGGCATCGCGCCGTACGGGTATCACGGCGCCGACCACGCCGAAGATGGGCATCCGGGCTGGGACATTGAGTATCGCGTGGGCGGAACCGTGCGCGCGGCGGCAGCGGGAACGATCCAGAGCGTGCATCCAGATGCGTTCTCGCCCGGCCGTACGACCGTGCAGATCGAGCACGTCGTGGGCACCCATCATTATCGAACGGTCTACACGAACCTCCAGACCGTCGCCGCGGACATTACCGTCAACGCCGCCGTGCGCGCCGGTCAGCCGCTTGGCACCGCCGGCACGGTGACGGCGACCATCGGCACCCAGGCGGTGACCTACGCGATGACGCATTTCCAACTCGATGACTTCGAGTATTACCGCGAGATTCCGAATCCCAACGCCGTCAGCCCGGAAGCGTTCCTGAGTGCGCAGGCGCGTTCGTTCTTCGACGGTGTGTGGGCGCAGGCGAGCTTTGGTCCCGAGCTGGTGGAGCCGTTTGCCAGCAATCCGCGCGATTTGAGATTCCCGGCGTCGCGCACGTGGTTGCGCGCCGGCGGCGATGGCCCCGCGGGCATTCGCTTCACCCGCCGGAGTTCGCGCGCGTCGATGGAGTATGACTACGCGTTGCTGGCCGAGTCGGGCAGCGCGATCGAATCGGGCACCGTCACCATCTCGCCCGCGACGAAACCCCTTGCCACGATCAATCTGGTGTCGCCGACCGCCACCAGGGTCGGCGTCTACAACATCGTCTCGAACGAGATGCGGTTGTCGCTCGCGCCACCCGGCGCGGCGCGCCCCACCGATCTGGCGTCCGCGAGCGTCTATCGCACGGCGCCGTGAGCCGCGTTCAGCGCAGCGATATCTGCTGCCGCTCGAACCCGAGCGGGGTTTGCCTGGTGTAGAAGTGCAGATAGAGTCGCCCGCTCGCCAGGTCTTCGCGATTTCTTCCCCGCAGCGTCAGCGTGCCCGAACCGGTGACCTGGTTCGGTGCCAGCAAGTGGGCGACCACCGGCCCGGGCTTGTTGCCCTCGCTTCGCTGTAACGTGAGTGACAGCACCCGATCGGCTGGTGCCAGCTTTGCCGACGCGTCATATCTGAGCGCGCCAGTCGTCGCGTCATAGGTGAACTTCACCGACGCGGATCCCATCGTCATCTCAGCCGCGGTCGGCGCGGGGGCGGCGCCTTTCACCAGCGGCGGCGTGCTGAAGGGCGCTTTGCGCGGCTTCGCCGCGGACTCCCACGCAAACGCGTACTTCAAGAGCTTGGGTTCCTCCCACGCGCCGGCCAGCAGCTCGAGGCCGATCGGCAATCCGTCAGCGCTGAAGCCGGCGGGCATGGAGATCGCCGGCAGTCCCGTTGTCGCGCTCAATTGGCAGTTCGTTCCGCCTTGCGCCTCGCCGATCAGCGCCGGCTTGCGGCGCAGCGTCGGGTAGGCGAGCGCGTCGACACGAAGTTCCTCGAGCGTGGCCTGCACGGCGGCGCGCAGCGCGCGGCGCTTGATCATGGCCTGGCGGTAGTGCTCGGACTCGCGCTTCTCGGGCTGGTTACGCAGCCGGAACGTGGCATCCAGTTCCGCGTGATGCAGGCCGCGATCGATGATCTCGCCGAGTGATTTCACCGGCGCATTGGGCTGTTGCGCGAGATAGGCCATCAGGTCGAACTTGAATTCGTCGGCAATGACGCTGCTCTCGCGCAGCAGGTCGTCGAGTCCGGGCACGGTCACGTCGATGACCTCGGCGCCCTGCGCCTTGAATCCATCGAGCGCCTTCCGCATGATGCCCGCGACTTCGTCATCCTCGGGAGCGTTTCCCCAGTACGCGCGCAACACGCCGATCCGCGCCCCCTTCAGGCCATCGGCGACTAGCGCGTCGCGGTAGGACTTGGGAATGTGGCCGGCGCTCTCCTTGGTGATCGCGTCAGCGGGATCGAGGCCGACCGTCGCGTCGAGCATGATCGCGAGATCCGTCACGGTGCGCGCCAGTGGTCCCGCAATATCCTGCGTGGAGGACAACGGCATCACCCCGGCTCGGCTCGACAGGCCATGCGTCCCGCGAAGGCCCACGAGATTCTGGTTGGCGGCCGGAATGCGGATCGAGCCACAGGTGTCGCTGCCCATGCCTGCCGCCGCGAAGCTGGCACCGATGGCGGCGCCGGTGCCGCCGCTCGATCCCCCAGGCACGCGGAACAAGTCGTACGGGTTGCGTGTCTGGC
>DATMJU010000685.1:0-2537 GCA_035553795.1 Vicinamibacterales bacterium | reverse complement strand
GCTGCTGCTCGGGACGCTGGTCGCGGCGGCGGCGCTGAAGGCCAGCGACCAGGTGCTCCGCTACTCGATCGACAAGGCGACCGTCGAGTTGTTGTACCTGCCGGTGCCGGCGACCAGCACCTTCCGCGTCAAGTCGTTCATCGACACGGTGATCTACCGGCTGGGTGATGCGATGGGCGGGTTCATCGTGCTGCTGTTTGCGGCTGTGCTCGGTTGGACGGCGGTGCAGATCTCCACGATCGCGATGGTGTTCGTTGTGGTGTGGATGTGCGTGGCGTATGTCGCCAGGAAGCAGTACGTCGAGAACCTGCGCGAGAGCATCCACCAGCACCGCGTTGACTCAGAGCGCGCGGCGATGCCGGTGATCGATCGCGACACGACCGCGCACATCACCTCGCGGCTCAAGGGATCACCGAAAGAGATTGCCTACGCGCTGAGCCTCTTCGAGCTGGCGCACGATCGCAAGATCCACCCGGCTGTGCGGGGGTTGTTGCGTCACGATGCGCCGGAGATTCGCCAGCAGGCAATTCGCCTGCTCGCGCGCGCGGGCGATGCCACGGTCAAGAAGGACGTCGAGCAACTGGTGAAGGACCCGAGTCTTGCCGTGCGTACGGAAGCGCTGCTGTACCTGACCGAGTTCGATGCGGGTGATCCGCTGCAGCGCATCGAAGCCCTCGGCGACTTCGAGGATTTCTCGATCCAGGCGGCGCTGGTGGCTTTCCTGGCGCGGCCAGGCCGGTCGCAGAACCTCGATGCGGCCAAGCTGCTCCTCTCGAAGATGATCGACACGCCTGGTGAAGAAGGCCGGCGCGGACGGCTCGAAGCGGCCCGGCTGCTGTCAATCCTGCCAGATGCCTTCGATCGCGAACTGAAGGTGCTGCTGGATGACGATGATGTCGAAGTGGCGCAGGCGGCGATTGCCGCGGTCGGCGCGCACAAGAAGCGGCCGCTGATCGGCGAGCTGATCGATCGCATTGACGAGCCCGGGCTGACGGATTACATCGTGCCGGCGCTCGCGGAGTTCGGCGATCGCATCGTCGGCACGCTGCGCGACTATCTGACCGACCCTGAGATGCGGCCGGAGGTGCGTCGAGAGATTCCGAAAGTGCTCGAAGCGATTGGCAGCCGAGCGGCGCAGGACGTGTTGACGGAGAGCGTCCTCGATCGCGACGTGGTGCTGCGATATCACACGATCGCGGCCCTGAATCGCCTCGGCCAGGCGCACCCCGAGCGCGCGACCGATCGCAAGCTGATCGAGTCGGTGCTCGGCGCCGAGATTATGGGGCATTACCGTTCCTACCAGGTGCTCGGGACGCTGGGCGGCGCGCTCGACAAGCTACAGGGCGATCCGGCCAATCCGCTCGAGCACGGCCTGCGCGAGTCGATGGAGAAGGAAGCGGAGCGCATCTTCCGTCTCTTGAAGATCCTGTATCCGCAGTACGACCTGCACAGCGCCTACGTCAGCATGCAGTCGGACGACCCGATCGTGCACGACAACGCGGTGGAGTTCATGGACTCGGTGCTGCCGCCCGAAGTGCGGGCGCTGATCATCCCGCTGTTCGACCGCGAGGTCGCGATCGGCGAGCGCATCGAGATGGCGAATCGCATGCTGGGGTCGTCATTGACCGATCGCGAGGAAGCAATCGAGGTGATGGCCATGAGCGAGGACCCGTGGCTGCGCGCGTGCGCCGCCTACGCGACGGGCGAAATGCGCCTGACGCGGTTCGCGTCGACGCTCGATCGATGGGCGGCGGACGCCGATCCGCTGCTGCGCGCGACCGCGGAAGACGCCCGGGAAAAACTCCGCCACGCCGCGGCTGCCGCCGCCGGCGTCGACGCCCTCTAATCCTCCCGATCCAATTTGGTGCCTGACACCAAATTGGATCCCTGTGGCCGATCGGAATTGGTGCCTGACACCAAATTGGATCTTCGGTGCCGATCGGAACTGGTGCCTGACACCAAATTCCGATCGTGATTGAGGTAATTGCAGCGAGTACGCAGAAATTGCTTTAGCGGGGGCCGATCGCCTCGGCGGCGGGGGAGTCGGGCCACTTCGGCACCGGCCGCGCCACGTATCCCGCATGGGCCAGCCGGCCCTGGAACAGCGCCGTTTGGGATGCGGCGAACTGCAGCCGGACGATCACCCGCAGCACGATATAGAGCTGGCCGATCACGAACGCGATGGCATTGGGCGCAGCCGCGCCTGGCGCGGTCAGGTAATAGAGCCCGATCACCACGAGGAACATCAGCGTGTTGAGCGCGTAGAGCGAAAATGCCGCCAGCGGCTGGCGGCGAACGAAGCGCCAGCCGGCGATCAGCGCGCCAAGCATGCTGCGGCGATCCTCGACCACCGCGCGGATCTTCGCGTAGTCGATCAGCACATTCACGAACAGGACCGGCAGCGCGAACGCCGCATAAAGCGCCAGCCGGATGAAGAACGCGGTACGTTCGACGGTGATGTCAGCCGTGAGCGCCGGATAGAGGCCCTCGAACAGCCACGAGTAATACGGCCCGAACAACAGCAGGTAGAGCGTGAA
>DATMJU010000684.1:0-3100 GCA_035553795.1 Vicinamibacterales bacterium | reverse complement strand
CGCGAAGGCAAGCCGTTGATTCACATCGACGGCGGTCTGCACTCCACCGAAGTCGCCGGTCCGCAGCACACGCTGCTGCTGGCGCATGATCTGCTGGCGAAGCAGAGCGATCCCCAGATCGCGCGCATTCTCGACAACGTGATCCTGATGCTGTGGCCGACCATCAATCCCGACGGCCACCAGATGGTCGCCGATTGGTACATGAAGAACCAGGGCACGCCGAACGAGACGCTGCCGCGGCTCTACCAGGACTACGTCGGCCACGACAACAACCGCGACGGCTACATGATCAACATGATCGAGTCGCGCGTGATGGAGCATGCGTGGCGGCAGTGGGAGCCGCAGATCATTCACGTGCATCACCAGTCGTCGCCGTTTCCAACGCGCATCTGGGTGCCGCCGTTCGCCGAGCCGATCGCCACGCACGCGCCGTACGTGATGTCGCGGCAGATCAACACGATTGGCATGGCCATCGCGCAAGGTCTCGAGGAGCGCGGCATGGTCGGCGCCACGCACATGGGCACCGGCTTCGATGCCTGGTATGCGGGCTACATCGACTACACGCCGATCTTCAAGAACATCGCGGCGTTCTGGACCGAGACGGCGCTGGCGGGCATGGCCAACACGCGCGAGTACACCATCCAGAACTTTCCGGAGCCGTACCGCGATCTGCGGCCGCAGGCGCTCTATGCCAGCCCGTGGCAGCCGGGTAAGTGGACGCTGAAGGATGCGATGGACTACATGGAGGTCGCGTCGATCTCCGTGCTCGACTACGCCGCTCGATACAAGGAGAACGTGCTGCTGAACCGGTATCGCTCGGGCAAGCGGCAGATCGAACAGCACCGCAAGGACGGCCCCTTCGCCTACATCGTCCCGCAGGATCAGCGCGACAAGGCGACCGCGGTCGAGATGCTTCGCCGTCTTGCGTTCGGCGGCGTGCGGGTGGCCGCGCTGACCGCGCCGATGACCGTTGGTGATGAAACGTTTCCGGCCGGCACGTGGGTGATTCCTACCGATCAGGAGTTCATCGCCCTGGCCCGCGAAGTTCTTGATCCGCAGGTCTACCCGGATCTCCGCGAGTTCGATGGCGGCCCACCGGAGCAGCCGTACGACGCGGCCGGCTGGACGTTGCCAATGACGATGGGCGTGAGAGTTGTGACGGTGACGAAGCCGATCGACGCAGCGGATCGAGCGAAGTTCAGGATGCTCGCTGAAGACACGCCGCCGTCAGCCAGGCCGACGCCCTACACCGCGACGAAGATCGATCCGATCGAGTTCGACAGCGTGCCGGGTCCCGGCTTTGAAACGCACCCGATGTCCGCGGCGATCGTTCCGCCCGCTGGTGCGATCACCGGCACCGGCAGTCACGTCGTCATTGATCCGCGTGAGACCAATGCGTTCAAGGCGATGAACATGGTGTGGAAGGCCGGCGGACAAGTCGGTCGCCTGGACGGCTCTTACGCGCTCACCGGCGTGCCGGATGAAACGCTCAACAAGATCGCCGCGTCGCTCGCGATTCGTGGCACGAGGACGTCGAGCCCCGGTGAGATCCTCAAGAAGCCGCGCATCGCGCTGTTCGAACCGCCGAACAGCATGGATGCCGGCTGGACGAAATGGGTGCTCGAGCGTTACGGCTTTGAATTCACGAGCATCAATACGCCGGACATCACGGGCAACCTGAAGGACAAGTTCGACGTGTTGCTGATCGGCGACGAACGCCGCGGCATCCTCCCCGGTGGCGGCTTCGGGCGTCCTCCGGCGCCGACCCCCGAGGACGAAGCGCGCATCAAGGCGCTGGACGCGTTCGTGCGCGCCGGCGGCACGCTCGTGGCGCTCAGCGGCAGCGCGACGGCGGTGATCGATCAGCTGAAGCTGCCGGTGAAGAACGTCCTCGGCGGATTGAATCGCCAGCAGTTCTTTGCCGGTGGGTCGGTCATGCGCGTTACGACCAATCCCTCGCATCCGGTGATGGCCGGCATGCCAACGGAGTCAGATATCTTTGTGTTCGGCAGTCCCGCCTTCGAAGCGTCAGTAGGCTTCGACGGCGCGGTGCTCGCGTCGTACGCAGCCGAAGGTTCGCCGCTGCGCTCGGGCTACTTGCTTGGTGAGAAGTACCTTCAGGGTAAGGCTGCCGCGGTTGATGTCAAACACGGCGACGGCCGCGTGATCCTGCTTGGCTTCCGTCCGCAGTGGCGCGGCCAGACCTTCGGCACCTTCCGCGTCCTGTTCAACGCGCTGCTGAGATGAGCGCGTAGCTGCCTTCTCCGGCCTGCCCGTGCTGGCGCCGGCCGAGGCTGACGATGACCGGTACCGCGACCGACCAGAGCAGTGCCAGCGATAGCATGCTCGGCCACACCGCGGGATGCAGCTGGACGACGTCGAGACCGTCGGCCACGAAGTAGGCAAGTGGGCCGCCGATGGCGCCAAACGCGATCGGCGCCCACCAGTTCGCATCGAGCCAGCGCAGGCTGAAACGCAGCGTGGTCGCAAACTGCATCCACACGACGATCAACCAGCCTGGCGGCAGCGCGGCGGCGAATACGCCGCGCTCGTAGCTCAGGGTGCCCAGGCCGATCTGGATGCTCTCAACGACGATGCCGACGAGGCCGGCGGTCAGCGCGAGCTTCGTTTCGTCGGACGACCTGGTCGCCAGCGCCAGATGAACGGCGAGGGTGAGCGTGCCGAGCAGGGTGCCGAGCCACGGGCGGTGATACGACGCGCCGAGCACGCACGCAAACCATCCCACCTGATACAACGTGTAGTTAATCGCTCGCGTCACGGTGCCGTCAGCGAGACTTCTTCGTGCGGGCCGCCCGCGCGACCGCGGCATTGTCGATGAAGTTTGGATACGGCCGCCCGGCCGCCGCTGCTCGTGCTCTGGCTTCCGCGACCTGTTCCTGCGTCAGCTTTCGCTTCGGCAGATCTTTCGGCCGCGGCTTCTTCCAGGGCGGAGCGTCATCTGCGGGAGGGCGGCGTGGCATTACGCGATGATACGTCCGCCGCACGGCTATAATTTGCGGATGCGTCGTTTGCTTGCGGCCCTCCCCATCGCGGCTCTTCTTGTTTCCACTCCGGCGGCCCAGACTCGTCCGGCCTGGCT
>DATMJU010000683.1:0-4023 GCA_035553795.1 Vicinamibacterales bacterium | reverse complement strand
GCTACCGGCTGCCGACCGACGACACCATCCGAGTCACATCGTTCGGGTACAACCTGCAGCGCATGGTGCCCGATTCGATGGGCGGCCGGTTCGATTCTCCGCGATTCCCGTTGGTGGGCCTTGAGCGCGCGTTCGGCGCATCCGTCAAAGCGATCGAAGGGTTGTCCAAGGCAGACTGAATGTCTGGCGCCGAGCGGTTCCGTCAGCATGCCGCGCGCCCGTTGTCACCTGTTGTTCCCGATCTGCGCGAATTACGGCAGGGCCCGCAACGCTTAGGTGGCTGCCATCCCTGCTGCGCGAAGAATGCCTGATCCCGCGTGCCGAACGAGAAGGGACCGCCGCAGTCTTGGCAGACCATCGGTATCGGGCTCTTAACCGGTGCCGAGGGCCGCGCCATTCGCCGCTGAACACGACACGCCAGGCAGCGCGAGGGCAGGTTCCAGGATCCGCCGTGTTCGGTCTGCTTCGCCCCGAAGTATCTGATGTCTTGGTCGGTGATCTCGAACGAGGCGCCGCAGTCCTTGCAGCATCGTTGGTGGGCAGCGGTTGGTAGAAGTGGATAGCCAATCATGGTCACAGGTTCCCGAGAGTTAAAGAGACCCCTCAAAGAGGCGCGGCGGGGGATGGCGCCGAATGCCAGCGCGGCCCCCGCTCGATCCCCTGCCCGGTTACGCTCCCGCGTTCTTGAACAGTCCGCGGTAGTCGAGCACGCCACAACCGAAGTCGAGGCGCACTTTCATCTCGATGCCTTCGACATCGAAGCCGGCCCGAGATTCGATCTGCGGCCCTTCCTCACCTTCAAGGAATGAGTACTCGAGTGTGTCGATCATCAACGGATCGGCCGCGAGATACCACGCAGTGGCGCTGCTCGCATCGAGTCTCGGATCAACGACGACATCGAGCTGGGCACTGAATGGATTGACGTTAGATGCAGACGTCGCATTGATCTGCGCGACGTACTGACGGGCAACCACTTCGAGAGCCGCCGGCACCACGAGATACTTCGGCGTCACGTCGATCACGGTTGTGCCGTCGAGGCCCTTCTGCAGGCGCAACTTTTTCAGCGCCTCAGTTAGCGTCGTGATCGAGATGGCGCCGGCAGTGCCGACGTTGCCGTGATTGGCATGGAACAAAGCGACGGAATCGTTCATTGTCGGATTCGCGACGAGCTTGGCGGTCAACTGAGCGGCGACGAATTCGGCAGCGGCGCGGCCAAGTCGCTGCGTCATATCTCCGAAGGCGTCGAGGTCGTCATTGACCAGCGCCTGACGGGTGATTCCGAAGATCCGCGCGAAGGTTGCGAGTGAATAACTCTCCTTCGACTCTGCCATCGTGCCGCGCTTGACTTCGCCGTGCTGCGGCACCTCTAGCAGTTCAGGGGCTTCGCCGAGCATGAGCGTCTGCTTGGCTCGGAAGTCGCGCGCGGTCGACTGCTTGCAGATACGCACAAGGCCGCCCTTGTACGACTCGTAGCCTGTTCGCAGAATGCGATTGCCCGCGCCGGTCAGCAGCTCCACGAAATCGGAACTCGTATGCAATGCGCGCTGAACAATCGCGTTTGGCGACATGAGGAACGTGGTGCGGACGCCGCGAAGCGCCAAACACTCCTTCGCCATGTCGATCACGCGCATATGCGTAAACGCCTTTGCCTCATTGCTCGGGGCAGGGCCGCCACAGCGCGCGCTCAACGACTCTGCCATCAGGCGCACCTGATCCGATGAGTACGATTCGCCGAACGATACGGCGGACGGAGGCGCCGCACCCTGCCCTTCGTCGAAGCGGATATGGTTTCTGGTGTCAGTCGCTCGATCCTGTCGCACAAGTGCGTCAAGCTGATCGAAGCGCGAAAGCGTCTCGTCGATCTCCGCAATCGCCTCCTGTCGCATGTCGAACTCGGCTTTGTTCGACTCAGTGAAGCCGTTGCTCCGCAGGTTGTCGCATTCACTCTGGAAGTCTTCGCGCACGCGCACGAGGTCCTCCCTCGTCGCGGTCGTCAATGAGGGCCGCATTTTTAACAAGAGCCCGTCGCGTCTCAACATGGTGATGTGTCCTCCGAGTCGATCTTCGGTGCTCTCAGCGGAGCGAACAACGTATTGGCTCAGGATGTGGGCCTTTGGTACCAGATACGGGTCCACGCGATCTGAACTCGATGAACACTTCGCAGCCGAGCGCGTCTGCCACGTCGGCAACGGTCTCGATCGCGACGTTGTCGCCCTTGAGGACGCGCTGTAACGTGCTCCGCGGCACGCTGATCGTTCTGGTGTTCACGCGACGGCGAGTCATCCACCGATCGACTTCGATCGAGATTCGGTTTCCGAGACGTTGTGCCGGCGTGGATCGGGCGTAGTCATTGACCGCGACCGTGGTCGCCGCGGCGGCGATCTCGAGCAGCCATGGCATCAGTTCGACGGGAACCTGCCCACTCGCGCGCGCAAGCCGCAGCCGGCGAAGCCGATCGAGCTCCGGCGCATCGCTCATGATGGTTTGCCCTGGGGAGGTGTGACGGCGAGCGCCAATGAATGTGCAACATCACTGAGCAGCCCGCGAATAAGTCGCTCATGACCAACCGGATCAACGTCTCGAGCCGCGTCGTACAGGTCGGTCGCAATTCCGCGCGCCAGGTCCGGCGAGAGCGGCAAGGCGATCGCGGCATCATCAGGTTGATCGACCGAGCGGACAACCAGGTGAATCACGTTGTCGCGGCGCTCAATGCCAATGCGAAGATTCAACTCACTCATGCCCGCGACCTCCGCGTGAGTGGCCCTGGTTCCGGTGGCGGGTGTGTCGCGTCGAACAGGTGCCGGTCGTCCGGGACGTACTGAAGCAGCATGCGAACGTGCGGCTTCCATCGTCGCAGCTGCGCAAGATCATCAGGATCGACGTCGCCGTGCGGCTCGACAAGCAGGTGCTCGCCGTCAAGGCTCAGACGGTGCCCGGCGCGCTCGATGTTCAACGCAGCCATCACCGCGGCGACCGGGATCACCATGCCGGCCTGCAGGTAGACGAAACCCTCATCAGACATGCAGCCCTCCACGCTTCGGGACACTGAAGTGATCTGCTGTGTGTGTCCCAGTGTCCCGCCTTATAAAGGCGGCGGGACACTCGGGGGCACTGTTCCGGGACACGTGCGGGACACTCTGGGACACTCGATAAATGCGGGCTCTCTTGGCCCCCTCGGCGACCGTTAACCGGCCGGATTGGATGCCATACGCGAGCGCGTTTTCTATGGTCTGGCGCGTGATCTCCGAGTCCCGGAGAGCCGACTTGATTGCCCGGCCCGATGCGCCGTTGGCGCCGATCACCTCAACAACCGCATCCAGCGCGGCTTCCGTTCGAAGATCCTGCCGTGACCCGCCAATCACGCTGAGGCGGCGCGTCGTAGCGTGGTAGGCGAGCTGCGTTTCTTTGACGTCGATGTCGCGCCCAAACGCGGTGATGTAGCGGGGGGATGCCGGATCGTCGGCTTGCCGGACCAGGCGCCACTCCACGTCGGGCCAGTCGCGAAACCGAGAATCCCCGCGGGCTCGTTCGCCGTTGTGGCCCATATGTTGAACGACACAGGCTTCGGTGATGCCTGCAGCGTCCAACAACTCGTCGAAGGCGGCCAGGATACGACCGCCGTCGCGGTGCTCGTCAAGGCTGAGGGCATCCATCAACGGGCGGATGCAGTCGAGAATCAAGTAGGCGACGCCGGCGGCGCGGAGATGCTTTGCCCAGGATCGCCTAACGGCCCGATCTAGGATGTTGAAGCTCGTTGCGCGCCCGCGCATGAACAGCGGCCACACCCGGTCGTCGTTCTCGATGCCGGCAGACCGGTGCCACTCCAGTCCCATCCGGTCACTTAGTTCGAAGTCGAGCACCCCCACTACACCGTCCACAGTGCGCACTGGATAGGCGCCGAGGAATGGCTCGCTATCGACCAACGACTTGATCACCGCGTTTCGTAGAGTGGTCTTACCGGTCTTGAACTGCGCCGTCAACGTGACGCGCGTGCCGACGATCTGAAAATCCCGTATGCGATGG
>DATMJU010000682.1:0-8750 GCA_035553795.1 Vicinamibacterales bacterium | reverse complement strand
ACCGCATCCGCGAAACCGGACGCGCGCTCCGTCAGCTGATCGAGATCTCGAAGCAGAACGCGACGACCGGCGTGCGCCCGCCTCGCTTCGCCTACGACTTCGTCATCGACGAGTCGACCAAGATCATCACCGGCCAGCCGTTCACCGAGACCGGCCCTGATAGCGCCGTGTGGGCCGACGCCAAGACCAAGATCGCCGAGCTGCAGAAGAAAGGCGCCATTGACGATGCGCGAGCGAAGGCGATGCTCGCCGAGATCCGCGCCGCGCTCACGGGCCCGTTCAAGGGCGGATACGACACGCTGATCGCGTGGCAGCGTGAAGACAAGGCGTTGGCGCCGGAGAGGGCGTCAGGCGTCCATGCCCTGCCGAACGGCACCGCGTATTACAACGAACGCCTGAGCAACATGACCACGACGGCGATGACCGCTGAGGAGATCCACGCCGTCGGCCTCAGCGAAGTTGCGCGCCTGCGTTCAGAGATGGAAGCGATTCGCACCGAGGTGGGATTCAAGGGCGACCTGCAGGCCTTCTTCGCGGAGCTCCGCGACAACAAGGACAATCCGCGTTACTACTACCCGAACACGGACGAGGGTCGCGAGGCGTACATCAAGGACGCGACCGCGGCGATCGACAAGATCAAGGCGGTGCTGCCGAAGTATTTCGGCATCCTGCCGAAGGCCGATCTCGTCGTGCGGCGCGTCGAGTCGTTCCGCGAGCAGGCCGGCGCCGCGCAGCATTACTTCCCGAGCACACCGGATGGATCGCGCCCCGGCGTCTACTACGCGCACCTCCTCGACATGAAGGCGATGCCGAAACATGAGCTCGAGGTGATCGCGTACCACGAAGGCCTCCCCGGCCACCACATGCAGATCGCCATCGCCCAGGAGCTGACCAGCGTGCCGACGTTCCGCCGCCAGGCCGGCTTCGGGGCGTATTCGGAAGGCTGGGGTCTCTATTCGGAATGGCTGGCGCGCGAAATGCCCGGCACCTACCAGGACCCGTATTCGCGCTTCGGCCGCCTTGGCTCGGAGATCTGGCGCGCGATCAGGCTGGTCGTCGATACCGGCATGCACGCGAAGGGCTGGTCGGAAGATCAGGCCGTGAAGTACTTCCTGTCGAATTCCGCGACCACCGAGGCGCAGGCGCGCTCGGAGATCCGCCGCTACCTGGTGCTGCCGGGGCAGGCGACCAGCTACAAGATCGGCATGCTCAAGATCCAGGAGCTGCGCCGCAAAGCCGAAGCGGCGCTCGGCGCGAAGTTCGACATCCGCGGCTTCCACGACACCGTGCTCGGCGGCGGTGCGCTGCCGCTGACGGTGCTCGAGAAGCGAGTCGACCGCTGGATCGCCGCGACGAAGTAGCTACTTCTTCGGGAATTTATCCGGATTGTCGGTGAACACGGCGTCGACGTTGAGGCGGTAGAGGAAGTGCGCCATCTCTTCGTTGACGTCGCGGAATCCGGACTTCGTCGGATCCGTTGAGCGGAAGGTGTAGGGCGTCACCGTCATGCCTTCGGCGTGCGCCCACTTCACGAACTCGGGATTGCGGAACACGATCTGTTTCGCCGGCCCGAAGCCCTGCACGACGCCTTTCCACGCCTTCAACTGGTCGGCGGTCTTGAATCCCTCGTCGTTGCCCAGCAGCAGCACCACCGGCACGCCAATCTTCATCTGCGCGAGTTTCTTCGCGCTGGCCTGCCCGAAGGTCTGCAGGATGACCGGCGTTTTGGCATCCGCCTTCGGTCCGCGCAGGCCGTTCTTGTCGAGCGACACCTCGACGAGCTTTTCAAAGTCGATGTTGCGGCCGGCATAAATCTCCGGCGTCTTCAGTTCGGGAAAGATGCCTGCCTTGCCGCGAATCAGCGCGATCGCTTCATCGAAGGTCGGGATCTTCTCGCCGGCGAATTTCTTGTCGAACCACGACCCGGCATCGAGCGTCTTGATCTCGGCCAGCGTGAAGTCGTTGGCCAGCCAGGCGCGCCGGGTCTTGCCCTCGATGGTTTGCGTGGTGACGCGCGAGGGAAACAGCTCCTCGACGTTCGTCGTCCGTTCGAGGCTCGCGTCGTGCAGGCAGATCAGCACGCCGTCCTTCGTTACCGCGAGATCCTGCTCGACGTAGTCGGCGCCCATCTCGATCGCCAGCTTGTAGGCTGCCAGCGTGTGTTCGGGCGCATACGCCGAGGCGCCGCGATGCGCAACCAGCGTCTTCTTCGAATACTGCGCCGAACCCGTGATGCTCATGATCAAGGCCCACGCTCCAAGTCCGATCAGCCAGGTCGTTGCTCTCAGCGGCATGTGTAACCCTTTCGCCAGACTAGCATGCCGCAGGTTGCGGCCGGCGCGCACGCCCGGAAGTGTAAACTCTGCGTGCATGAACAGACGCACCTTCATCAAGACCGCCGGCGTCCCCGTCGGCGCCTCCGCGCTCGGGTTGAGTCCGCGCCTTGGCGCGGCGTCACAGGCCACACCGCGCTCATCTGTGGTCGTGGTCGGCGGCGGCGCCTTTGGCGCCTGGACCGCCCTTCATCTTCGCGAGATGGGGCACCGGGTCACCTTGCTCGACGCCTATGGCCCCGGCAACTCGCGCGCCACGTCGGGCGACGAAACCCGTCAGATCCGCTGCGGCTACGGCGATCGGGAGCTCTACTCTCGCTCGGCGCTCCGCGCCCTTGCGGCGTGGAAGACGCGGCAGGATGAGTTCGGCGTGCCGTTGATGATGGAGACGGGCCGCCTGCAACTGGCTCCCGCGATGACCGCCGGGATGCGCGCCACGCAGGCAACGCTCACCAAGCTTGGCGTCGCCACCGAGGCAATCTCGCACGACGATCTTCGTAAGCGGTATCCGCAAATGAATCCTGAGGGCGTTGGCATCGGATTGCTGGAGCCGGGCGCGTGCGTCCTGCGCGCCAAGCAGGCCATCCTCGCCGTCGCCGCCGCGTTCAGGCGCAAGGGCGGCACCGTCACCGTTGCGCGCGCGACCCCGGGCCGCGCCCAGGGCCGGCGGCTCCTCGATCTCGAGACGATGGGCGGAGAACGCGTGGCGGCCGAGCAGTTCGTCTTCGCATGCGGCCCCTGGCTCCCGAGGCTGTTTCCGGCGCTTCTCGGCACGAGGATCCAGGTGCCCGGGCGAGACGTCTTGTATTTCGGCACGCCGGCGGGCGACACGCGATTCAGCTTTCCGAACTTCCCGAACTATTCGGAGGATCGCTGCTACGGTTTCGCCAGCATCGACGAACGCGGCTTCAAGGTCTGCACCACCACCGGCGCCCCGTCATTCGATCCGGATACCGACGAGCGCATCGTCACACCGCACGAGGTGAAGAGGGCCCGCGCATACCTGGCGCTGCGCTTCCCGGCGCTGAAGGATCAACCGGTGATCGAAACGCGCGTGTGCCAGCTGGAAAACACGGCTGATGAACACTTCATCATCGACCGGCATCCCGACTACGAGAACGTGTTGATTGCCGGAGGCGGTTCGGGCCACGGCTTCAAGCATGGTCCGGTGATTGGCGAGTACATCGCCAAGCGCGCGATCGGGGAGCAAACCGATCCAGCCTTCGACCAGATGGTGCGGCTGGCGCGGGGTTAGCTCTCGCGCGCAAATGCGCGCGCCGCGTCGATCCGTTCCCGGATGGGAGGGTGGGAATAGAACAACCACCGCACCACGGGCGATGGATATTCTTCGGCAAGATTCTGCTGCGACAGCCGTTTCATCGCGCTGACGAACGCGTCGACATTTCTCGTGGTGTCGAGCGCATAACGATCTGCGGCGCGTTCTTGCGCGCGCGACATCGCGTTGGCCAGCGGCATCCACAGGAACGACCACACCCCGAAGATCAGGAGCAGCATGGGCAGGCCGGCAGGATCCGCGATGCCGCGCAACTCGAGCGGGTCCTCGAGCGCGCGAAGTACCACGTCCGCGACGAAGAACCCCGCGACCAGTCCGGCGGCTTGCAAAGCAATCCCCCGCCACAGGTCGCGATGCACGTGATGCGCAAGTTCGTGCGCGAGGATCACTTCGATCTCGTCTTCCGAGTAATCCGACAGCAGTGTGTCAGACAGCAGGATCCGCCGCGTCTTGCCCATACCGGCCAACGCGGCGTTCGCCTTCCGCGTGTGTCCGCTCAGTACCCACTCGAACACGCCGACCACGTCAGTCTGCGCGCGCGTGGCGAGGGCCAGCAGGCGTGCGACCAGCGCCGGTCGATCGAGCGGCTTGAACTTGTAGAAGATCGGCAGCAAGACGACGGGCGCAAGCCTCGCCAACCCGATCATCGCCGCGGCGAACACCGCGGCTGAAATCCACCACCACGAGTCTTCCCAATTGCGAAGCGCGGTGAACACGACCGCGGTGCCGGCGATGGCCATCACCACGCCTACGAGCACGCCCTTGCCCTGGTCCGAGAGCCAGTGGCCAAACGTCTGCGTGGAAAGGCCGTAGCGATGTTCGAGCTTGAAGCCCTGGTAGAAGGCGATCGGCAGCTCGACGAGCTGCAGCAGCAGGACGATCATCAGCGTCAACAGGGCGACGGTGACCGGCTCCTCGAATCCGCCAGGCACCCACTGCCCCACGGCCGCCGCCATCTCCCGCATCCGGTGCCCTCCGCCGCCAAAGGACAATGCCAAAAGCAGAACGCCGGCAATCGCCGTCCCAAGAAGGTCGGCGCGCCGGCGCAAGCGGTGATAGATGGTCGACTTGTCTTCCGTCAAGGGTTACAAAGGTTATAAGAGTTACAACAGTTATAACAGTTGTAACCGTTATAACCCTTGTAACCTTCGCTAGGTGCTCTTCTTCCCCCCGGCCTTGTTCAGGTGAATCCCGCCGTTGGTCGTGTTCAGGTTGACCTTGGCGCCGCCGCCGTTCATCGTGCCATTCAGGCGGCGCTTGCGCTCGTAGTCGTTTGAGGCCTCGCTGTCGTCCTTGGCAATATCGAGGTCGTCCACGTTCACGCCGCCGTTGACGCAGCGCGCCGCGATGGTCGCCTTGCTGTCCGGGGTAAGGGCAAGGTGAACGCCGCCGTTGACGGTCTCGAGTTCGATCGAGTCAGAGGCCTCGAGCGCTGCGCCGAGGGTAAACTCCACACCGCCGTTGACCGCGGAGGCTTCGATCACGCTCGCATCGATGTTCTCGCCCTTGATGCCGCCGTTGGTGGTCTTGGCGTGGATTTCGTTGGACAGGTCGTTGAGGCGCACGCCGCCGTTGACGGTGCGGAGATCGACGATGACGCCCTTCGGCACCTTCACCGTCCACTCGATCTGATGACCCGAGAACCCGCTCTGGCGGGGCGGCCGGGACTCGACGCGGACCGTCGATTCGCCAACCTCTTCACGGATCTCCAGCTTGGAGAGGAGGTCCTTCGCGGCCTCGTCCGTCCGGCCCTTGGCGGACTTGCGGCCCTCGACAATGACCTCGGTCCCGTCGGTCGGCTCGGCCGTAATGCGGCCATTGACGTTAATCAGCTCAAACCGGGCCGTTGGGGCGACCTTATAGGTCCGCGTCCAGGTCTCTTCGGCCTTCCCGCCGGCAATATCGAACGAAAAATCTCCACTTGCGGTGGTTTTGATGTCACAGGCCGCCGTCGACAGCCCAACCGCGAGGATCGTCGCAAGGACAGAGAGTTTGCGCATAAGGTCACAGACGGAGACAGAGCGACAAGGGTTCCCGGCAACAGCGGGGTCACTTCAGTGTTCCGCGCCCACCTTGGCTAAGACTTGAACCACGTCGTTAGCTTGCAGCGAATCGCTCAGCTTCGCCGGAGTCTCGATAGACTTGCCGTCGATCTTGCGAATGATCTTCACCTGGCTGGAGTCCCCGCGCTCGGTGATTCCGCCGGCCAACTTGATCGCCTGTTCGACAGTTATGCCTGCGTCAGGCATGGAGTAGGAGCCCGGGGTCTTGACGTGCCCCGTCACATAGAACCGGCCCTCCTCCACGAACGCGGTTGGCGAAGGGGCCCCGATCAGGACCAACGTCAGACTGAGAATCTGGAACAGCATCACATCGTCTCCCTGGGGGGGCAGTTTGACGAGCCGAGAACTCCAATACTCGAGGCGGCACGTTAACACGGGACGAACGGTGGGACAAGGCGCGTCAAAGGCTCCAAAGCACCAAGGGTTACAAAGGCGCGAACCTTTGTAACCCTTGTTACCGTTGAAACCCTTGAAAACCTAGTTGAGCTGAATCGAAATCAGCTTCGACACGCCCGGCTCTTCCATGGTCACGCCGTAGAGCTTGTTGGCAATCTCCATGGTCTTGCGGCTGTGCGTGATGACGATGAACTGGGTCTTGTCCATCATCGAGCGCAGCATCTCGATGAACCGGCCGATGTTGGCGTCGTCCAGCGGCGCGTCGATTTCGTCCAGCAGGCAGAACGGGCTGGGGCGGTACTTGAACATGCCGAACATCAAGGCGATCGCGGTGAGCGCCTTTTCGCCGCCTGACAGCAGCATCACGCTCTGCAGGCGCTTGCCGGGAGGCTGCGCCACGATATCGATGCCGCTCTCGAGCGGATCGGATTCGTCGAGCAGCATGATGCCGGCCTTGCCGCCGCCGAACAGCGTCGAGAACATCACCTGGAAGTTCTCGTTGATGGCGGCAAACGCTTCGCGGAAGCGGGCGTGGGTGGTCTCGTCGATCTTGCTGATCGCTTCTTGCGTCTGCGCAATTGAGTCGATCAAGTCCTTCTGCTGCGTCGTCAGGAAGCCATGGCGCTCTTCGAGCTCCTTCGACTGCTCGATGGCCATCATGTTGACCGGCCCCATGCGTTCAATCTTCTCGCGCAGTTCCGCGATCGCCTCTTCGGCGGTCATCGCGGGGGGTTCGGTCGACTCGACCGGCTGAGCGAGTTCCAGGCCTTCGTCTGGAGGCGCGTCGCCTTCTTCGATTTCGTCGGGGTCAACCGCCTCGGCGGCGCGAATCGCGCGCACGTCGGGCTGAACCTGTCCCGCCGCTTCCATCGCCGCCACTTCGTCGCGAATCTCGTCGAGGCTGGCGTTCACGGCGTCGATCGCCTGCTGCGCGAGGTGCGTCAGGTCGGATTCCGCGGTCGCGCGCTGCACGTCAACTTCGGCGGCCAGGGCGCGCAGCGCATCAACGGCGCGCCGCGCATCGCGGATCACTTCTTCCTGCTTCTCGGACTGTTGCCGGATGGTCACGGCCAGTTCGTCGGCCACGATCATTTCCAGGCGCAAGCCCTCGAGCTTGGCGACGTCCTCGTCCATCAAGCGCTGGCCGTCGACGATCGCGTTGAGCAGGCGCTCGCGCTGCTCGCGCATCAGCGCGATGTCGCGCGTGCACGCATCAACCCGGCGCTCAAGTTCGGCCGCGAGATCTTCGAGCCGCGCCACTTCGGCAACGGCGGCGGCGCTGCGCTCCACCAGCCCGGCATGGATCGCCCTGGCTTCACCGGCCTTGGCGCTCAGGCCCTCGGCGGTGTCACGGGCATCGCCAAGACGGCGCTGCGTTTCCGCAAGCGCAAGCTCAGAGCCACCCTTCTGCTCGTTGAGTTTGTTGATCGAATCGCGCGCTTCGGCCTGCCGCTCATCGAGACCGGCAATTTCTTCCTTCGAGCGATTCACTTCCGACTGCACCAGGTCGGCGCGCTGCTGCAGGCGCTCTTCATCCGACGTGGCGCGCTCGGCCTGCGCCTGCACGCCGACGATCGACTTCTCCTGGCGATGAATCTCTTCGTTCAAACCGGCAATCGCCGCGGTGGCGTGCGCCATGGCCTGCTCGAAGCCGGCGGTCTCGGCGCTGAGCCGATCCAATTCCGACCGCGATTCGGTGATCTTCTCGCGCAGTTCTTTGATCTCGCGCTTGGTGGCGAGGATGCCGCGAGATTCCGCCTTGTCGCCACCGGTGACCACGTAGCGGCCGCGGAACACGTCGCCTTCCAGCGTCACGACCGGTGCGTCCACGGTCGGCGCAATGCGCGACGCCGTTTCGAACGAATCGGCGATCAGCGCTCCCGCCATGACCGCGTTGATCGCGTTCGGGAACGGTCCGCCGACGCGCACGACCGATGACAGCATCACCGAACCGGCAGGCGCGCTGTACTGCTGGACGCCGGCGCCACTGTCGCCTCCGGCCGCGGCCGCGGGAACAGGCACCGGCTCTTGCGCGCCGCCGCCAAACATCGACCGGAAGAACGAAGACGACTCCGTGCCTTCGGATGGCGCGGAAGCGGGGCTCGAAATCACATCGACCGAACCACCCGCCTCCGCTCCGGCAGACTCGTCGGAGCTACGGCGAGGCCACGCCGAAGCGGCCTCCGGCCGCGAAGGCGGGTCAGGGCGCCCGACGATGAAGCCGCAACGGCCGGCTTCTTCCTGGCGGATCAACTTCAATCCGGCTGACACGTGCTCGAGGCGCTCAACGAGAATGTGCTGCAGCAGGTCGCCGAGGCACGCTTCGACCGCGCGTTCGTAGCGCGGCTCGACCTCGATGAAGTCCGCCACCGCGCCCATCTGCCCGACCTTGCCGTTGGCGTTGACGAGCACCATGCGCGCCGCATCGGCAAAGCCGCTGCGGTGCGTGTCGATCTCTTCGAGCGAGCGGAGACGGGCCGACATGCCGGCCAGGTCCTGCTCGCGCGTGCGCACTTCGCGGGCGCGCCACTCGTGCTCGACGCGGGCACTGGCCAGCTCCGATTCACGCGCGGCCTTCGCCATGCGCGCCGAATCAAGGCTCTCCTGCGCGCGATGCAGCGCTTCCGCCGCCGACAGGCGTTGGGCGCGGGCGCGCTCGACTTC
>DATMJU010000681.1:0-19689 GCA_035553795.1 Vicinamibacterales bacterium | reverse complement strand
AGAAGTTCCAGTAATTCAGGAACTGCCCGTCCACGCCGGCGAAGTAGCTCTTGTCGAGCGGCAACCAGTCGCCGTTGTACTGCGTGAAGTAGCTGGTGTTGAAGTTGATGTTGCGCAGGAACGGCACGAGCTTGCCGGGATCGGGCTGGCCGACGTTGAAGCCCCCGTTCACCTGCGTCTTGTTGTTGCGACTGCTGAAAAATCCGATGTCGCTGTTCTTGAAAGTGCTGTTGAAATAGTCGTAGTGGCCGAAGATGTTGAGGTGCTTGCTGTTGTAATTGAAGTTGGTGACGCCGCCAAAGCCGGTCTCCATCTCGCCATTGATCGAGCTGCGCGTGGTGGCCCACTGCCCGTTCCAGGTGTACTTGTTGCTGTCCCACCGCAGTGAATAGTCCACCGCGCCGGTGTAGGCGTCGTAATAGCCGTCACGGAGCACGCCGGTCACCAGGCCGCCGATGTTCGATGCTCCCCGGTTCAGATCCTTCTGCACCCGCATGACGTTGTACGACGTCATGGGCTCGATCAATCGCTCGGCGCGCCGGCCGTCAGCGGTCTCGACCTCCGCATACTCGCGATCGGTCAGCGCCGTCAGCGCTCCATAGGTCCAGCCGTTCGCCTTCCCCGTCAACTTCGTCGCTCCCAGGATCGTCGTGGCGTCGGGCCGCTCGAGAACCGTCTCGCCCTCGGGTATCGCGATGCGATTGGGACGCTGGCCAATGCGCCGCGAGTGGAACATCGGCATTTGCTGATAGTTCGGCACCAGCGAGCGGCTGTCCTCGGTGAAGAACGGCCGTTTCTCCGGAAAGAAGGTTTCGAACACGCTCAGGTTGAGCACTGCCGGATCCTGCTCCACCTGCCCGAAGTCTGGATTCACCGACGCCGAGAGCGTCGTCGCGGTCCCAAGACCCATGCGGAAGTCGAGACCGCCAGACAATCCGCGCCCGTAGCCGGTCGACGTCACGTGCTCCTGCCTCGCCAACGTGAACGGCTGCACTTCGAGGCGGCGTGGCGCCGCCGGCGGCGTGTTGAAGGTGATGTGCCCGAAACGCGACACAAAGCCCTGCGCGCCGCGCGGGGTTGGGACCCACCGGATCATCTCCGCGTTGTAAACGATGTCGCGGCGAATGTTGAAACCCCAGACCACCGCCTCTCCTGGCGTGATGCTGAACCGAAGCTGGGAGAACGGAATGCGGAACTCGGCCGTCCATCCTTCCGGCGTGATCTGCGTGCGGACGTCCCACACCGCGTCGTAATCGGTGCTCGAGCGGTTGTCGTCAAACCACGTCATGTCTCCCTGCACGCCGTTCGGATTGGAATCAAACGTATAGGCGGTCAGGTGGTCGTGTCTGGGATCGAACGTGATCTTGATGGAGTCGCTGCGCGGAAACGTGTCACGGCGCCCAAGCGCGGTGGTGATCTTCGACGGGTCGCGCATGTAGTTGATGACGCCCACGTAGACCGAGCGATCGTCGTACAGCACCTTGACCAGCGTCCGCTCGGTTGGCGGGCGCATGTTGTCGGGATCGTTCTGGACCATGTCCTCGATCCCGATCGCGAGCCCCCACTCCTCTTCGTCCAGCCGGCCGTCGATGCGAGGCGGCACCTCACCCACGTAATGCGCCTGGAGCTCTTTGCCAATCTTTTCGGGCACAGCGGGTTCCGAGCGGGTAGCTGCCGTTTGGGCGGCCGCTGGAGCGGCCAGCGCGATCGCCAACGGCAACAGCAGGATTCCAACAGGGCGAACGTGGGGGATTCGCATCAGGATGTGGTCCACGGCATTAGACACCGAGGATGGCGTCATGGTTTGGTATCCTCGGCCCAAGGGGTCCTGGAATGACAGACATCCGACACATGAGCTTCAACACATCAATATCGCGGCGCGAGATGCTGCGCCGCGCCGGCCTGATCTCGGGAGCAGCCGCACTGGTGGCCGCGACGCCGAATTGGGTCTGGGCTCTGCACGCACAGGGCGACCAGCTCGCGCAAATGCGTGCCGGCATGGCCGCCACGCCGATCACCAGCCAGTCGCTTGGCCCGAACTTGACGATGCTCGCCGGCCCCGGCGGCAACGTCGTGGTGCTCAATGGCCCGGACGGCAAAGTGGTCGTGGATACCTTCGTGCAGCCGGCGTGGAGCAACCTGAAGGCGGCGCTCGACAAGATCGGATCGCAGCGCATCGCCACGGTCATCGATACGCACTGGCACTTCGACCACGCCGACAACAACGAAAGCTTCCGCAAGGAAGGCGCGGCAATTGTGGCGCACGAGAATACCAAGGCGCGGATGGGCCAATCCCACGAGCTGCTCGGCGCGAAGATCCCGCCGGCTCCGGCCGCGGCACTGCCAACGCGCACGTTCACCAACATGGACAAGCTGGACGCCAATGGCGAACAGATCGTGCTTGGGCACATCCCGCCCGCGCACACCGACACCGACATCTACATCAAGTTCCAGAAGGCCAACGTCCTGCACCTCGGCGACGTGTTCTTCAACGGCATGTATCCGTTCATCGATGCCAGCACCGGCGGCAGCATCGGCGGCATGATCAACGGCGCATCAATGGCGATGAAGCAGGCCGATGCAAAGACCCAAATCGTTCCAGGGCACGGGCCCGTCGGCGACCTGGCCGCGCTCACCCGGTATCACGAGATGCTGGTGGCGGTGCGCGATCGCATCGCGAAGTTGAAGAAGAGCGGACAGACAGTACAGCAGGTGGTGGCGGCGCAACCGACGAAGGACCTGGATGCGACGTGGGGCAAGGGCTTCATGCAGCCTGCCGACTTCCTGGCAATCGTCTACAACACGATCAAGTAGCAAGTAGCAGGTAGTAAGTAGCAAGTAGCGTTCTCTCTACTTGCATCTTGCTACTTGCTACTTGCTACTTAAGTGAGGCCTCAAAATCGGCGAGCGTCTTCTGCATGCGATGCAGGAAGGCGCTCTCGAAGTCGACCCCGGCCCCGAGGTCTCGCAGCAGATTGGCAATCGCGGCCCCGCCGGCTTCCTCAAGGAGCCGGCGCGCGGCCAGCGCGCTGGCGGCGTAGGCTACTTGCGCGTCGGCGCCACTGAGCTTCCCGAAGGGTCCCGACAACTCCCTTAACGACGGCAACCGCTCGACCTTTTCCAGCCGCGACGTGGCCCACTCGAGGCTGTCGCTCTCCAGCACCGAGGCCAGGCCCTCGTTGAGCCAGGTCGGTATCTGGCTGGTGGCCATCGAGCGGATCAGCGCGTGCGTAAATTCGTGCGCGAGCACGCGGTCGAGGTCATCGCCCTTCTCGCCGGCGCCACGCATCGGCACGCGAATGATCCCGTCGAAGGCCGCGGCCGCCCACTTCGGCGAGCGTGTCACATCCTGGAACTGCTCGCCCGTATACAACACCACCGGCACCGATTTCGGCGGGTACGCCCCAAGCAGATCGCCGATGCGCCAGTAGGCGCGGTTCAGGGATTCAATGGCCTGCGCCGCGAGCGCCGCATCCTCGGCGCCTTCAAACGACACGGTGAAGAAATCACCGACTTCGAGACGCATGCGCTCGTGCAGTTCGCGTTCGCGCTTCCACCGATCGAGCGTGTCCCGCACGCCCTCATCATTGGGGACGTCTACCGCCACCTGTTCGTAAAGGCGAATCGCCTCGTTTAAGTCCCCCTGCCGCTTCACGACCTGCGCCAACTGCGCGCGGGCGCGAACCAGGGTGGGCTCAAGGCTCAGCGCCTGCTCGAGATGAGCCTTGGCTTCCGGATCACGGCGCGCCAGGAACTCCGCGGTGCCGGCGCCAAGCCGCAGCCACGCATTCTTGGGATCGAGCCTGATGGCTTCGCGAAAAGCCTCGAGCGCCGCCTGGTGATTCCCGGCCTTGATGGCCGCCCAGCCCTCCTGGTCGAGGAGGCCGACGCGCGGGCTGTTCTGCCCGAGGGCCAGGGCGCCGATGAGCACGGCAATCCTAAACATCGAGGCCAATCATACGCATCAACTCGAGCGCGTTGCTGTGGGTGATCACGCCGTCTCGGAGTTTGTAGTCGAACGACATCTTGCCGCTCTCGACCTTGTCCTGCAGGTGCACGTTGCGCACCTGGCCAGGGAATAACGCCGCAATCTCCGTCAGCGACAAATCATGCGTCGTCACCATGCCGATCGCCCCGCGCGCGACCATGGTGCGGACCACGCCTTCCGCCGCCACCCGGCGATCCTTGGAGTTGGTGCCGCTCAGCAGTTCATCGAACAGGAACAACAGCGGCCGTGGTCCATCGAGCAGATCGCAGATCAGCCGGATGCGCAGCGCCTCGGTATAGAAACCTGAGCGATGCTCCTGCAACGAGTCGGTGTGACGCAGGCAGGTGCCGACGGCAATCACCGACAGCCTCAGTTTCTGCGCGCGCACCGGGGCGCCTGCCAGGGCGAGCACGGCGTTGATGCCGACCGTGCGCATCAGCGTGCTCTTCCCCGCCATGTTCGAGCCGCTCAAGATGAGGACTTGGGGCGTGGGGCGAGGGGCTTGGGTCTTGTGTCCTGGGTCTTGGGTGGACAACACGAGCGAATTGCTGATGGCGGCTGCTGGTAACAGTGGATGCGCGATCTCGGTCGCCTCGTAGACACCGTCCGATCCCTCGATGATCTCCGCGAAGGGATACTCCGGATGCTCGTAGCTGTATCCAGCCACCGAAAGCAACGCTTCCATCTCGCCGATCGCGTCGACCCAGTCGCGCAACTGCCGGCCATGACGCCGGCGCCACGCGTCTGCTGCGTAGGCGAGTTGCGGCGTGAACAGGAACGGGATCTCCGCCAGACGGAGAAACACGTTGTGGCGAGAATCCGCCCAGTCGGCGATCCGCGCCAGGCGTCCGAGAGCGCCCGACGCCGTGCCGGCGGTGTCACTGCCTTTGAGCCGCTGCGCCAACGCGGCAAGTGCCGGCTCGCTGAACGGCTCTCGCTCGATCTCGACGATGACGTTGGAGATGAGTTCGAGGGCGGACGAATCAGTGGCGCCTGACAGGCTCTCGACAACCGCGTTGCCTCGCTTCGCAAGCCAGCCGAGCACCAGCAGGTTGATCAACGGCACGATCGCCAGCCAGACGCCAGGACCACCGTTCATGTAGATCGCGACGGCCGCGACAAACGCAGCGGCCAGCAGGACCACGACGACGCGGACGGGTGGCAGCGGATCCCCATGCTCGCCCCACTCAATCAGTCGCGCGGGATCGATCGAACGGCGGCGGCCGGCGTTGACGACGGCGATCCGCTCGCGGAGGTCGATGTGCGCGCGCAGTGCCGCGATGCGCGCCTGGCGATCGCGAATCTCAGACACCGATGACGCGTGCAGCAGCCAATCCGCCAGCCGCTGCTCGCCCATCGGCGTGCGGCAGCTCGACACGAGTTGGAACAACGAGGCGCGGCCAAAGATATCGAGGTCGTCGGCGTAGGGATGATTGCGATCGCGGAACCGCTCGCCGCTGGCCTCCTCCCGCATCCAGGTGCCGCCGATGCGCGCCATGCCCT
Organism: Vicinamibacterales bacterium; assembly: GCA_035553795.1. Taxonomy (GTDB): domain Bacteria; phylum Acidobacteriota; class Vicinamibacteria; order Vicinamibacterales; family UBA2999; genus 12-FULL-67-14b. The sequence goes on along the minus strand of DATMJU010000681.1, from coordinate 14,198 downwards.
GGTCGTAGTACGCCACTGCAGCATTCGCGCGCGCGAGCGCGCGCATCACCGATTCATGCCAGACAGACAGCGCGACGAACAGCACGGCGCCGATCGCAAACGCCGTCGTCGACGGATCGTTGCCGAGCGCGTAGGCGCCGTAGACCACGGCCGCCAGGAACAGGGCCACCTTGGCGTTGCCGAGATGCACGTGCACGCGCTCACGCGCGGCAGCGCTACCCTCTCGCTGGCGCTTTCGACTCTCGTATTCTTCCAGGGGTGATCCCACGCGGGATCTATCGTACAGGCGAGCGGCGGAGACTCCAATGAAGGAATCTCCGCCGGCGGTGGCGGGCTATTTGGTGCGGATAGTTAGCGGGTTTGTAAGCGAGACCTTGAGCTTGCGGCCTTCCGCAAGCCGAATTTCTTTGCCGTCCGTGGCCAGCACGACACCGGTGCCGGCTCCGGCGCCGATGGCGGTGCCAATGGCAGCGCCCTTCTTGCCGCCCGCGATGGCACCCACCAGCGCGCCAGCGGCGGCGCCGACGCCGATCTTCACGGCGTCTTCTTTCTTGGTGCCTTCGGCGACGTACGAGAGCGGCTTGGTGTCGATGTCATACGTCACCGAGCCCGCGGTGAGGCGCGTGAACCGGAAACCCAGTTCCGCGCGCCCCTTGACCTTGTCGGAGTCGTCAACATGCGTGACGTGACCGGAAAGGCCTGCACCCGCAGGAATCACCGCGACACCATCGATCACCACTGGTGAGTTGACGGTGGCGCTGACGCGCTGTTCAACGCGGCTCGTATCCGACGCCAGCGGCGTATTCAGCGACACGTCGAGCACCGTGTTGTCCGGCACCGTGATCGTCCGCACGACCGGCGCATGCAGGGCTTCGCGCTCGGGATTGGGGTCAACACGCTTCACTTCGGCGATGCTCTTGCGATCGATTTCAGTGGTGGCATTGGCAGAGTCGCCGGCCAACGTCACCATCTGCGGCTCGACCTTGGCGATCTTGCCGCGCACGAGGGTGCCGTCCTGCGTCATCACCGTGACTTCAGTGCCTTGCGGAATGTTTTCAATCGCTTCGGCGCGCTCGCACGCCGTGGAGAGCATCAAGGTCACGATGCCGATGCTCAGAAGCGCTGTCGATGCGTTAAAGCCAATACGGTTCATGCCCTGCCTTAGAGCAAGCACCGTGCCGTGTTCAAACCTCCAGAAACAGGTGGGGTTGTGAAGCTCGAGGGGCGTACTGGGTAATGGATGACCTAGAGAGGGCCGCGGCCCTGCCCAGGCGCTGACGAACCGTGACGCGCGTAGTGCTAGACTTTCGCTTTTCCGGAGGAATTCAATGATTTTTAGTGCACGACGCCTAACGGCAGCCGCGCTCCTGTTCATGGCCGTGGCCGTGGCAACGACCGGCGTCGAACCCATTCAGGCGCAGTCGCCAGCCGTCGATCCGGCACTGCTCAACGCGTATCGGTGGCGCAGCATCGGGCCCGATCGCGGCGGCCGCTCAATCGCTGTGGCCGGCGTGAAGGGGCGCCCCAGAGAGGCATATTTCGGCGCGGTCGGCGGAGGCCTCTGGAAGACGACGGATGCCGGCAATAACTGGGCGCCGGTCACCGATGGACAGATCACCTCGTCCTCCGTCGGTGCGGTGGCGGTGTCCGAATCACATCCCGACGTGGTCTACATCGGCATGGGCGAGTCCTGCATCCGCGGCAACATCATGCCGGGCGATGGCGTCTACAAGTCCGCCGACGCGGGCAAGACGTGGGCGCACATCGGCTTCAAGAACGTCGACGCCATTTCGAAGATTCGCATCCATCCGACCAACCCCGACATCGCTTACGTGGCCGCGTTCGGCCTCTACTACGGGCCGAGCGAAGAGCGCGGCGTCTTCAAGACCACTGACGGCGGCAAGACGTGGAAGCGCACGCTGTTCAAGGATCCGCGGACCGGCGCGGTGGACATCGTGATGGACGCCAACAATCCCAACGTGCTCTATGCCGCGTTGTGGGAGGCGTACCGCATCGAATACCAGATGTCGAGCGGCGGCCCGGGCAGCGGACTGTACAAGTCGACGGACGCCGGCGAGACGTGGACCGAGATCACGCGCAACCCCGGCCTGCCCTCGGGCGTGGTCGGCCGCATCGGCATCGCCAACACCAAGGCGGACTCCAATCGTGTCTACGCGCTCGTGGAGAACGAGAACGGCGGACTGTTCGTGTCGGATGATGCCGGCGCGTCGTGGAAGTTGATGAACAGCTCCCGCAACGTCCGCCAGCGCGCCTTTTATTACACCCACGTGTTCGGCGATCCCAGCAACAAGGACGTCGTCTACATGCAGAACGTCGGCCTGTTCCGATCGACGGACGCCGGCAAGACGATGACGCAGGTCGGGCAGGGCACGCACGCCGATCACCACGATCTGTGGGTCAACCCGGATGACCCGAACCACGTGATCGACGGCAATGACGGCGGCGGCGCGATCAGCTACAACATCGCGGATCGCACGCCGAACTGGAGCGCGCAGGACTTCCCCACCGCCCAGTGGTACCACGTGATCACCACCGCGCACCGGCCGTTCCACGTCTGCGGATCGCAGCAGGACAACAGCACGCTGTGCGTCCCAAGCAACACCAACATGCCCGGGCAGGGCTTCGGCGGCGGGCCGCCGCCCGTGGCGCCGTACGAAGTCGGCGGCGGCGAGCCCGGCTACATTGCGACGCACGCCACCGATCCCGACATCTTCTTCGGCGGCACCAACAACGGCTCCTTCCTGACGCGCCTCAACCGCCGCACCGGAGAGTTCAAGGAGGTCGGTGCGTATCCGCGCTTCTTCTCGGGCGAGCCTGGCAAGGACGTCAAGGAACGCTGGCAGTGGACCTATCCGATCATCTTTTCGTATGTGGACCCCAACACGCTCTACACGAGCTCGCAGCGCGTGTGGAAGACGACCAATGGCGGCGACACCTGGGAGGCGATCAGCGGCGACCTGACCCGCCACGATCCCAAGACCATGCAGGAATCCGGCGGCCCCATCACGCACGACATGAACAGCCCCGAGATCTACGGCACCGTGTTCTCACTGGCTCCCGGCAAGAAGGACGGCAACCTGCTGTGGGCCGGCTCGGACGATGGGCTGATTCACGTGACGCGGGATCAGGGCAAGACCTGGACCAACGTCACGCCGAAGGACATGCCGGACTTTGGCCGCGTGAGCCAGATTGACGGTTCCTCCTTCGACAACGGCACCGCCTACGTGGCCGTGAAGAAGATGCTGCTCGGCGATCGCTCGCCGCACATCTTCCGCACCCGCGACTACGGCAAGACGTGGACGAAGATCGTCAACGGCATTCCCGATGGCGACTACGTGCACGTGGTCCGCGAGGACCAGGCCCGGCGCGGCCTGCTCTACGCCGGCACGCAGCATGGCGTCTACATTTCGTACACCGACGGCGACACGTGGCTGAAGTTCAGCAACGGGCTGCCCGACACTCCGGTCACCGACCTGATCGTCGAGGACAACGCGCTGGCCATCGGCACGCACGGCCGCAGCTTCTACGTGATGGACGACATCGCGGCGCTCCGCCAGTTCGGCCTGGTGCCGCTGACCGACGTTACGGTGTTCAAGCCGGCCAACGCGACGCGCGGTCTCGATCGCCCGCAGATCACCTACTTCCTGAAGTCACAGCCAAAGGCGCTGACGATTGATTTCCTCGACGCGAAGGGCCAGGTGGTTCGTTCGATCACCGGGCAGCCGCCGCGCAAAGAGGGAGACACCGGCGGCGGAGGCGGATTCGGCGGCCCGCAGGGCGCGCCGATGGCGCCGGGCATGAATCGCTACACCTGGGACCTGAATTCCACCGGCGTGGTCACCTTCCCGGGCATGATCCTCTGGGGTGCGACCCAGAACGGGCCTGCCGTGATTCCCGGTGCCTACCAGGTCCGCCTCACCGCGGACGGCGTCACGCAGACGCAGCCGTTCCAGGTCTTGAAGCACCCGCTGCGTCCGGTCAGCGACGCGGACCTGCTGTTCCAGTGGAACCTTGCGGGCCGCATTCGCGACAAGGTCAACGAGGCCAACCTGGCCGTGATTCGGATCCGCCGCATCAAGACGGACATTGCCGATCGCATCAAGGACGCGCCGGCGGAAGTGCGCTCGGCCGGCGAACAACTGGCCAAGGCGCTGTCAGCCGTCGAGGAAGACATCTACCAGGTGCGCAACCAGAGCGGCCAGGATCCGTTGAACTTCCCGATCAAGACCAACAACCGCCTGGCCTCGCTGCTGCGCGTTGCGGTGTCTGGAGAGGGGCGCCCAACCGGCAACGTCGAGCCGATCTTCAACGACCTGATCGCCGAGTTGAAGGCGGAGACGGATCGACTGGAGAAGACCGTCGCCGATCAGCTGCCGCCGTTCAACAGCATGCTGCAGCGCATCAAGAAGAACGCGATCGACGGCAAATAGGCCTACGTCTTCAGGCCGTCCAGCTCCCGGCGGAAGCGTGAGAACGCTTCCCGCTCGGCCTCCCTGGTGTCCGATGCGATCGTGGCGAGCGCGGCCCGCCACGATCGCAGGATCTCTTTCGCATCCGGGAGTTTCTCGAGCGACTGCGCGAGCGCCTGATCGGCGAAGGTCTTCGCGCCGCGATAGGCCGCCTCACCCAGACGAACGGCCTCGAGGTACGAGCGTTCGGCGTCGCGGCTCTCCTGCCTCTCCCTGACCAACGCCTCGTCGATGCTGCTGCGATATTTCTGCTGCGCGGCGGCCAGCGCTTCGTCATGGGCCCGCCGGGCGCCATCGAGACCGTCGCGCCGGTCACGCTCGGCCAGCTGCGCTGCCTTGTCGCGATCGCGCGACGGCACGTCGCGCAGATCGGCGACCGCCGACTCGTACTTGCGGTTCGCAAGATCCTCGGCGCGATGCTTGCCCTGGACGGCGTTGGTATCCGCCGAGCGGCGCGCCATCTGCGCGTCCTCGAACCGTTCGCCGCGCCGATCGACGGCGACGATTAGCGCCGCGCTACGCGCCGCCTCTGCCTTGGCCTCGGTGGCGAGCTGCTTCTCCCTCGCCACCGACAGGTCATCGTCGTACTTCTGATACACCTTTGCGGCTGCGGGCAAATCGCGCAGTTGAATGTCCCTGAGCGATTGCACCTCGGCGATGCGGATGTCACGCGTGCGGTAGATCTCCGACAGCCGCTGAGAGTGGGCAAGCGTAATGTCCTGCAGGGTCGGCATGGGCTTCTTTCTACACCTGCGCAACGGCGTTTCAACGATCACGGCGCAAAAAGCGTGCAGCGCCGTGGTACGTGATGTGCAGCTCCCTGCGAGAGATGCGCAATCACGCCGCCGCGGCACCGCTTCTGGCCATCAGCTTCACCATCGTGTGCGGCCTGGGGCAGGTCACGGGATCCGGCCCGGCCGCAGCGAACGACCTCGAACGCGTCCTGGCCCTGTCGAATCGGCCTTCGCCGGCGCCCTATCGAGCCCTCAGGCGCATCGAGGGCGGCTTGCAGGAGTCCGACAAGCGCGGGTGGCTGGAGGCATCGACCGAATTCGACCCGGCGCGCGGCCTGCGCTACGAGGTCCTGCGCGAAGGTGGCTCTGAATACGTCCGCAAGAACATCCTGGTTCGCATGCTCGCGACCGAGCAGCAGTTGCTGGCCTCAGGCAAGCGCCTGCGCGCGTCGCTCGACGCGGGGAACTACGATTTCTCAGATGGCGGCGTGAACGAGGCCGGGCTGCAGCAGATCGTGATGCGGCCGGTCAAGAAGTCGGATGCGCTGGTGAACGGCCGGCTGTTCCTGGACCCGGCGACGCAATTGATGACGCGAATCGAAGGGCGGCTGGTGAAGAGCCCGTCGTTCTGGCTGCGCGATGTGGATGTGTCCTGGAACTTTGCGCAGATGGAGGGCCATCTGATGCCGGTCGAGATGAGCTCAACCGGGCGGGTGCGGATGTTCGGGAGATCGAACTTTCGGATGGTCTACAAGTACCAGTCGATCGACGGACGGGCCGTACAGCAATGATGCCGGCGTTCATGTGAACGCCGGCACCCTTGGGGCTGGTTAGGCCGGCCGAAGATTCTCGGCGCGCGGTCCCTTCGGACCCTGGCCCTTTTCGAAGGTCACCTTCTGACCCTCGCGCAGCTCGTCGAATCGCGTTCCCGCGACCGCCGAGTTGTGGAAGAAGAATTCGGTGCCGTCGTCCGCGGCCACAAAGCCGAAGCCTTTGTCGCTGACGATGCGCTTGATAGTGCCTGAAACTGGTGATGCCACTTGAGCTTCCGATCGAATAGAGAGACGAAACCCCACACACTACGTGTGAGGCGTCACCAAGGTATCGCGAACCGGGGAAATTAGATAGGCCTTTGCGCCAAACTGTGAAGGCCGAATCCCGACCGACGGCCGGGCTAGAAGCGGAACAGTCGCGTCATCTTGACCACAAAAGCCCTGTTTTTCAGCGCAATTGAGCCCCGCTGGGGCTCCAGCGGGTTGGTATCCTGCTCGTCAGTCCACACCACAAAGAATTCACTGCCCGGCCGGTATTCCCACCTGAAACGCACGTTGCTGCTGAAGGTGCGGTCCACCGAACTGTATTGCAGCAGCGCGCTCGCAAACATGCGCGGCGAGAAGCCGTAGTCGGTGCGCGCACCAATCTGCCGGTTGGTGAAGCTGCCCGTGGGCAGATCGATGCGGTTGATCGTGAGACGCGGCTCCACCGAGAACTGCTTGAGGATCGCGTAGCGGCCCTGCGAAAAGGTGAACGCCTTGATGGTCCCGTTGTAATACTCGCCAAGCTGCAGCGAGATGTTGCCCGAGAGGCGGCGCTGCTGCCCCATGTTGTACGACATCACCACGTCGTTGTAGTGATACCCGCCGACCGGGATGGCGCGGCCAGGCGCCGGGGAAAACGGCGTCAGCAGCAGGTCGTAGCTCGCGTTGCCTTCCACTGTGAACGTGTCGCTGCTGTTGAACTCGACGTTGAACCGGCCGGTGGCCTGGCGCGATTCCACGGCGCCGGCGCCGTTCTCGTAATACTCGTAGCTCACCTGCGAGGTGTACTTGCGCACCAGGCGCGAGGACCTCGGACGCGGGCTGAAACGCGCCGACCCATACGAGCGGATGAAATCCGAACGGCGCAGGAAGCCGACCTCGGGATTGAACGCGTTGCCGACCTTGAGGACCTCGGCGTTCAGGCCGTAGCGATCCGGTGACCAGTCCGCCTTCGCCAGGTAGCTCTCGTTGTCGCCCTTGAGGTTGGTCGTCTCGGTGCGCGCATAGTAGCCGCCCAGCGCGACGTTCTGGTAGAAGCCGAAGGACGCATCCACGCCATAGGCGCGATTGTCACCGGGCAGGTTCGAACTCAACTTCGTGCGATTGGTGAACATCGCCCCGATGGCGCTGCGCCGCAGGATGTCGCGCTTCACCCGGACGACGGTGAAGTTGGTCGACGGGCTGCGCGAGACGTCCTCGTCGCCGGTCTGGATGTTCATCACGCCGATGCCGAACGCGCCGACCTTTCCGGTGACGCGGCCGCCGGCGTCGATCGGTACGACACGACCGCGATTGAGGCCGATGCGGCGGGTGTAAAACATGTACGGGGTGTCCGAGCTGCCGCCACCGCCGCCGGGATTGCCGCCGCCACCGGCGCCGCCGCGCCCGAAGTCGAACAAGCCGCGGCCCTCGAGGAAGAACTCGCGCTTCTCGGGAAGGAACAGGTTGAAGCGCGTCAGGTTGACCTGCTGCTCGTCGATCTCGACCTGCGCGAAGTCGGTGTTCACGGTCAGGTCGGCGGTCAGGTTCGCGGTGAGGCCATACTTCACGTCGCCGCCGATGTCGCCGTCCTTGTCATTGGAGATCGGCGGATTGGTGAGCCGATCGGTCGACATCCTCCCCAGCGCATACGGCTTGAGCTCGATGTTGCGGCCGGCAGGCGGCAGGTCCAGGCCGACCACGGTGCCAAACGACGAGACGCGGTTGAGGGCCTGCGGTCCGGCCATGGTGCGCGGCACCGGCGTCCAGTACGTCCACTCGTTCTTGTGGCGGATCGAACGGCGAAACTGGATGCCCCACACCTTGCCGTCACCGGAGGTGTAGCGCAGGGACTTGAACGGGAACTGCATCTCCACCGTCCAGCCACCGTCGAATCGACCGGTCTTCACGTCCCATACCGGATTCCAGTCGGTGTTGGGCGACCCCTCGTCGATCACCGAGTAGTCGGCGAAGCCACCCAGCGGGTTGGCGTAGAACATGAAGCCGCTGCGGCGATCGTAGAAGGTGTCGAAGCCGACACCGAAGTGATCGTTCTGCCGCATCTGGTTGGTGTCGCGGCGCAGCTCGTTGGCGATCCACTTGTCGGGCGGCGCGGTGTCGTACAACTTGGCCGAGATGTAGATGTTCTCGCCGTCGAACAGCACCCAGATCTCGGTCTTCTCGGTGGACGGTTCGTTGTAGCGCGGCGCCACCTGCAACATGCCGCCGAAGCCGGCGTACTGCGAATACACCTCGTCATCGAGTCGGCCGTCGAACTTCAGCGGCGCGAGCAGCTTGATGGCGCGGACCGTCGACTTGAAGGTCTTTTCGTCGCGCGTCATCACGTTCGGCTGATCCGACGGCGCGGGACCGTCGATCACCACCGACCCCGAGGCAGGCGCAGCCCCGGCGCGAGCCCCGTTACCCGGGGCTTGCGCGAAGGCTGAAATGGTCGAAAGAGAAAGGAAGAGGGCGACTAGCAGGAAATGCACTTATGGTTATTCTTTGCTCCGAGCTTTTCGAGAAGGGCGATGGTCTCGGGAAACGGTTGGATGCGCTGCACGGGCCCGTTGGCCATGTCTACCGTCGTTCTCCCCTCACGATCGACGGCCTTCACGTTGGCGCCTTTCGACACCAGGTAAAGGATCATTTCATTGTCACCACGCGCAGCGGCGTGGTGCAGGGCGGTGTTGCCTTCATGGTCGGCGGCGTTGACGTCCTGGCCGAGCTCCTCGACCAGGAACTTCACCGCGGCCAGCATGCCGGTCGGCGCGTAGCGATGCGAGTTGGCGCCAAAGCCTTCACCGTAGCCGACACCGGCGGCGGCGTGCAGCGGCGTGACCGACGGCCCGCCCACGGGCACGGGCGGCAATCCGGACTGGTCAACCACTTCGCGGGTCTCGGTCATGTCGCCGAAGCGGGCACGGCCCGCGGGCTTCATGGTCGGCACGTTCGGATCGGCGCCGGCGGCGACCAGCAGCTTCATGGCGGCAATGTCGCTCGCGTAGGCGGCGCGCCAGAACACGCTGGCGCCAATTTCATCAACGCCCGACAGGTCAAAGCTGTAGCCGGAGTACCAGACCTTCATCTTGGTGCGGGCATTCACGTCGGCGCCCTTTTCGATCAACAGCTTCATCAAGTCGAGGTAGCCGAGCGACTGCTGCTTGTGCGCCTGCGGCTGCGGGTAGAGCGCCTTGGGCGCCCACTCGACGTTCAGCACCGCATACAGGGGGCCCGCGCCGTTGGCGGCCGCCACGTTGGGATTCGCGCCCTTGTCGAGCAGCGACTTCGCGATGTCGAAATGGCCGTTGATGATCGCCATCATCAGCGGGCTGGTCTTGTCACCGGCGGACACCATGTTCACGTCCGCCCCGGCGGCGATCAGCGCATCGGTGGATTCCCGGTAGCCCTGGCGCACGGCGTAGAGCAGCGGCGTGAGGCCGCCGTGGGCGCCGATCAATTCATTGAGCTGGTAATTGCGATCGACGCCGGGCATCGGCCCGCGACGCGCCGCCGGTGCCGCCGGAGCGCCCGCACCCGGTGGCGGCGGATTGCCGCCGAAGCCCGCGCTTTCACGCGACAGGTTGGCGAGGTCCGACACCTTGCTGGTGGCCTTGATGTCTGCGCCCTTCGACACCAGGTACGAGATCACCGCGGCGCGATTGGAAGCGGCCGCGTACATCAGCGGCGTCTGCAGCCGAACGCCATCCTTGGCGTTCACGTCGGCGCCGTTCTCCACGAGCACGCGCACCGCTTCGAGCTCGCCCGAGGCGGATGCCGCCATCAACGGCGTCGTGCCGTTCGGCGTGCCGGCCTTCACATCACCACCGGCCTTGATCAGCGACTGGATGATCTTGCCGTGACCCTGCTGGCTGGCGAGATAGAGCGGCGTGTAGCTGCCAAGCCTCGTCGTCGCCCTGACGTTGGCGCCGGCGACGATCAACATCTGCGCCAGCTCGGCATCGCCATTCATCGCCGCCCAGTGCAGCGCGGTCATGCCGTCCCCCTGCGCCGCATTGACGTCCGCGGCGCTCTTGAGCAACGACTTCACCGCCTCGCGATCGCCACGAGCGGCGGCGTCAGCAACCGGTGACTCGGCCGCATTGATGCCGACGGATAGTGCGACTACCAGGCCCAGAATTGAAAGTGATCTACGCATAGTTAGTTCCTGTCACGGACGTTGGCCACCGGGACACGGAGGACTCAGAGCGGTCAATGGAAAAGACCGGTGCTGCTGATCGGCACTGGCGTTTTCCAGAATTAGCTCTGTGTCCGCGGTGTCCTCTGTGGTTGCATTTACTCTGCCGCTGCCGTGGCTGCGGGAACGGTATTCAAATCGAACGCCGCCGTGCTGTCTCCGAACGACTTGAAGTCGTTCATGCCGAGCAGGTGCGACACGGTCAGGAACACGTTGGCCATCGGCGTGCCGTCGGCGGCCTTGAGGTGCAGGCCGCCCTTGAGCGCACCGCCGGCGTGGCCGGCGAGGAACAGCGGGCAGCGCTTGTGGTTGTGCACGTTCGAGTTGCCCATCGGCGACCCGTAGATCATCAACGTGTTGTCGAGCAGCGTGGCGTCGCCGTCCTTCGTGTTCTTCAGCTTGTTGAGGAAGTACGGAATCATCCCGACGTGGTACTTGTTGATCTTCGCGAAGTCGGTGATGCGGTCGTCGCGATCCTGGTGGTGCGACGCGGAATGGAACGCCGCCTTGTAGCCGCTCTCCGCATAGACGCGGTTCGAGGCGTCGCGGCCGAGCTTGAAGGCGAACACGCGCGTCGTGTCTGACGCGAACGCCAGCGCCTGCAGGTCGAACATCAGCTTGACGTGCTCTTCGAACGAGTCCGGCACGCCGACCGGCGCGCCCGGCAGCTCGCGCGGCTCGCCCTTGCTGTTGGCCGCTTCCACCTGCTGAATCCGGCGCTCGATCTCGCGCACGTCATCCAGGTAGTCAGCCAGGCGCGCGCGATCGGCCGCGCCGAGGTTCTTGTTCAGGCGCGCCACCGCGGTGCCGAGCCAGTCGAGGATGCTCTTGTCTTCGGCACGGCGCTCCTTGCGCTCGCCGGGCGTCGCGCCGACACCGAACAGCGCGTCGAACACGGTGCGCGGGTCGCGAATCATCGGCAGCGGCTGATCGGGCGCCGACCAGCTGATCGAGTCGGTGTAGGTGCAGGAGTAGCCGTAGGAGCAGCCGCCCGCTTGATCAACGTTCTCGATGCACAACTGCATCGACGGAATCGCGGTGTCCTGCCCGGCGCGCTGCGCGTAGTACTGGTCGAGCGACGTGCCCACGAACACGTCCGAGCCCTGCGTCTGCTTCGGGTGCATCTGCGTCAGGAACACCGCGCTCGAGCGGAAGTGATCGCCGCCGATTTCAGGCGCGGTAAACGCCTCGGCGTTGCGCACGTCGGTGTTGCTGATGATGGTGATGTGCTCGCGATACGGCTCGAGCGGCGCCAGGCTGCTCGGCGACAGATCGAACTCGCGGCCCACCGCAGCGGGCGCCCACATGTTCTTCTTGATGCCAAAGGCGGTGCTGCCGGCCGAGCCGTGCACCATCTCGATGGCGGCCAGCCGCACCTTGCCGCGCGCGGCCTGGGCCGAGGCGCGGGCCGGAACCATGGCCTCGAGGAACGGCAACGCCATGGTGACAGCGCCACCCTTGAGGACGGTGCGGCGCGACAGCTGCTTCTGCGTCAGATACATGTGCTCTCCCCTGATCCCTGATCCCTGATCCCTGATCCCTGAACTAACGCTGCGGCGCGACATCAGCCGCGCGCCGCTCGGTCTTGCCCGTCTCCGCCATGGCCATCCTGAAGGCGGAGCTATTCACCACGCCCATCACGAACGCGGATAACTTGTGGTCCTTCCTCGCGGCGTCACGGACGATCGCGCGGATGGCCGGCATGTCGCTGTATTCGAGACGGCGGCCGGTCGCGTAGGTCAGCAGGCTCTCGGTGAAGCCCAGCAGGAACAGATCCTGGTGCTTCATGAGCGCGGCACGAAGGCCGGCAGGACCTTCCATGCGCGTGCCGTCATACAGGTCGCCATTGACGTCGACCGGGACCTCGTTGTCCTTCACGCGCCAGGCGCCGGTGACGTCGAAGTTCTCGAGCGCCAGGCCCAGCGGATCGATCACGCGGTGGCACGACGTGCACGACGGGTTCTTGCGGTGCTCTTCCATGCGCTCGCGCGTCGAGAGCATCTTGCCGCCCTCGCTGGCCTTCACCGAGTCGTCCAGCGCCGGCACGTTGGGCGGCGGCGGTGGCGGCGGCGATGCCAGCAGCACCTCCATCACCCACTTGCCGCGCTGCACCGGCGAGGTGCGGTCGGCGACCGAGGTCAGCGTCAGGATGCTGCCCTGGCCGAGCAGGCCGCGGCGGTACGGCGGCAGCGTGACGCGCTGGAAGGTGCTGCCCGTCACGTTCGGGATGCCGTAGTGAATCGCCAGGCGCTCGTTCACGAACGAGTAGTCGGCGTTGATCAGATCGAGCAGGCTGCGATCCTCCCGGACGATCGATTCGAAGAAGAGCTCCGTCTCCTTCTTCATCGACTTCGCCAACGTCTCGTCGTACTGCGGATACAGCAGGTAGTCCGGGAAGATCTTGTCGAGGTCCTGCAGGCGCAGCCACTGCGAACCGAAGCGGGTGGCGAGCGCCGTCGCGCGCTTGTCGGCCAGCATCCGGCGGACCTGCTTCTCGAGGCCGAGCGGCGTCCGCAGCGTGCCAAGGCTCGCGGCCTTCACCAGTTCGGCGTCGGGCACGGTGCCCCAGAGGAAGAACGACAGGCGCGAGGCCAGGTCCTCATCGGCGATGCGATAGGCGGCGTTACGCACCCCGGCTGGTTGCTGCTCGAGACGGAACAGGAAGCGCGGGCTCATCAGGATCGACTGCACGGCGACACGAATGCCGTTCTCGAAGCCGCCCTTCTCGCGGCCCTGCTCGTAGAACTTCATCGCGTCCTGCAGGTCGGCGGCCGTCGGCGCGCCGCGGAACGCCTGGGTCGCGAGCTTGCGCACGATCTCCGCCGCGCACGACTCCTCTTCCGCCTTCGCGGTGGGACGGCACGAGAAAATCTTGAGGCGGCTGGGCGTGTCCGACACGCCGGTGACCTCGTGCGGGCCCTGCACGATGAAGTCGCGCAGGTGCGGCAGCATCGTGATGCCCCACGTGATGCTGACGTCGGCCAGGGTGTTCTCGAGCGGCATCAGCAGGTCGTCCACGGGACCATCGAGCTTCTGCACGAAGGCGGCGGTAATGCGCTGCGGGCCGGCCTTGATGTGCACGGGCGGCGTCACCAGCTCGAGGCCGTTCTTCGGGTCGGTCTCGCTCATGCGGGTGTTCAGGTCGAAAATGGCGACGCGCTCGCCGTTGACCGAGAACTCGACCTGTTCCTTGAGATCGTACGCGGTCATCGAGTTGCGGCCGGCCAGGCCGCCGAGCGGCTCGTAGTGGAGCGACGCCTTCAGCGTGTAATGGCCGTCGGCGGCGAACGTGTGCACCACCGAGGTGCCGCCGCGCGTGCCCATCGGCGCGCCGTCGACGCGGCGCATCTGCGATGCCGAACGCGGAATCTTGTAGGTCACCGAGGACGCCGAGGCGTTGCGATCGCCCACCGCGAGGCGGCTGATCTGGCTGGCCGCGCGCAGGTAGCCGTCCATCAACGTCGGTGAGAACGTCTGCGAATCCGCCACGTTGTCGAAGCCGTGGCTAATGGTGTCCGGCGGCAGGTAGGCCGAGACGTCGACGTCGAGATTCAGCAGGTCGCGCACCGCGTTGCCGTACTCGGCGCGATTGAGGCGCTGGAACGGGCGCGAGCCGGGGTTCGGGTTCAGCGCCGCCAGCTTGTCCATCCGCGATTCAAACGACGTCACCATCGACTGAATCACTGCCGGTTCCGGGCGGCGCGCGCCCGCCGGCGGCATCATGCCGGCGCGCAGCTTGTGGATCATCTTCTCCGTCAGC
>DATMJU010000680.1:0-13304 GCA_035553795.1 Vicinamibacterales bacterium | reverse complement strand
GCGCGAGGCCGTCGGCCGTGTTCAGCTCAGCGGCACGGTCGATCGCCGGCACGATCAGATCGAGCTCGGGCCCTTCGTGAGCGCCGGTGAGAATCACGCGGATCGGGTGGAAGAGATTCTTGCCCTTCAACCCAGTGCGGTCTTTCACCTTGCTGGCGACGGCGCGGAACGCTTCCTTGTCGAGCAAGCGCGGGGCCGCGGCCAGTTCTTCGGCCAGCGCCTGCACCAGGCCGGCATCGAGCGGCTCATGGGGCGCCTCGAAGCGAAACACGGACTCGAGACGATCCGCAAGCTGCGGCAGCCGATCCACCGACTGCGCCATCCCGGGCAACACGTCGATCAGCCACGCGCGCGCTTGAGCGGAGAGCTCACCGACGATCTGCCCGCGCTCGCGCAGGTGCGGCTCCGCGAGCGTCGCCAGGCGATGCGTATCGCACACTTTCAGGTAGTGACGGTTCACCCACGCCAGCTTGTCTTCGTCGAACACGCCGGCGCTGTGCGCCACGTTCTCGAGGCGGAAGCGGCGCGCGAGTTCATCGGCCGGCAAGAGCTCCTCGTTCTGCCCCGGCGACCATCCGATCAACGCGAGATAGTTGACGAGCGCTTCGGGCAGGTAGCCTTTGTCGCGGAACTCCTTCACCGACGTCGCGCCATGGCGCTTCGACAGCGGGGCGTGATCGGGACCCATCACCAGCGAGAGGTGCGCGAACGCCGGCGGCTGGTATCCCAGCGCCTCGTACAGCAGGATCTGACGCGGCGTGTTCGAAATGTGATCCTCACCGCGGATCACATGCGTCACCTTCATCAACGCATCGTCAATCACCACCGCAAAGTTGTAGGCGGGGATGCCGTCCGAGCGGATCAGCACGGGATCGCCGATCACGTCGGTGTGGAACGTCACTTCGCCGCGGACGACGTCGTTGAAGACGACGTTCCTGGCCTCGGGCACGCGCAGGCGCACGACCGCGGCCTCGCCCGCCTCCTTGCGGCGCTTCGCCTCGCCGGCGGGAATGTTGCGGCACGTGCCGGCGTACTTCGGGGGCAGTCCGGCGGCGAGCTGCGATTTGCGATGCGCTTCGAGCGTCTCGGCCGAGCAGAAACAGTAGTACCCCGCGCCCTCGGTCAGCAACCGGTTGGTGTGATCGACGTATGACTGCATGCGCTCGGTCTGCCGGTACGGACCGAAATCACCGCCGGCATCGACGCCCTCATCCCACTGCAGCCCCATCCAGCGCAGGTCCTCGAGGATCGCCTGCTCGGACGCCTTGGTCGAGCGTTCGAGGTCGGTATCTTCGATGCGGAGGATAAAGGTGCCCTGCTGGCCGCGAGCCAACAGCCAGTTAAACAGTGCAGTACGGGCATTTCCGACGTGCAAATGACCGGTGGGTGACGGCGCGAAACGAACTCTCATGCGTGGCATCTGATGTTACCAGCTTGGTATGCTTCTCTCGACCTGGAGGGTCAATCCAATGAAACGAGCAATTCTTGTAGTCTTCGGCGCACTGGCACTGACGGCCGGTACGTTTGCACAAGCCCCGGCGGGTAATTTCGACGCGGCGCTGGCCGCGGCGCCCGCGAACATGCGCGACGGCGCGATGGTGATCAAGTGGAAGGCGGACGGCACGTACGACACGCTGCGTCCCGGCACGAACCGTTTGATGTGCTACGACCAGTCCGGCGATGCGGGAGAGCAGCCGGTGTCGTCACAGTGCACGAGCGTCGGCAACCTCGAGCGCGTCAAGCAGAACAAGATTTACGAAGCGAAGATTGCCGATCGCGCCGCGCGTGAAGCCGCGTTGACCGAGCTCGAGAAGGCCGGCACGCGCGTGAAGCCTGAGTTCGGATCGGTGTTCTACACGCGGCAGGGTAAGGACGCCGCGAACACCCGCCTGCACGTCACCATCGCGGTGCCGAACGCGACGGCGGCCTCGCTGGGCATTCCCGACAACAACAAGATGGGCGGCGCGTGGATCATGGGCGCGGGCACGACGGCCGCGCACATCATGACTCCCGGAAGTTAACTATCAGCGCCACCGCATGACAAGCCATGGATTCTCCACGGCCCATGCTGTCGACTGATTCGTTCGTCTTGCCCTTCACGCTGACGGCGCTCGGCTCCACGTCGAGCGCCGCAGCGAGATTCCCCCGCATCTGATCGAGATACGGCAGGAGCTTCGGCTTCTGCGCGATCACCGTCACGTCGATATTCGAGACGCGATAGCCCGCCTCGTGCAACTTCGCCACGGCGCCCTTGAGCAACTTGATGCTGTCGGCGCCCTTCCACTTGGGATCGGTGTCGGGAAACATCCGGCCGATGTCTCCCGCCCCGGCGGCGCCAAGGATCGCGTCCGTCACCGCGTGACAGACGATGTCGGCGTCGGAGTGGCCGTCGAGTCCAAGCTCGAAGGGAATCGTGACGCCGGCCAGGATCAGCGGACGTCCTGCAACCAGGCGGTGAAGGTCGTACCCGTTTCCAATTCGCATATGGGGCGTGTGGACAGCGGCAGCTTTCGCGGCCGCGAGATCCTCTGCGGTCGTGATCTTCACGTTGCGCTGATCACCTTCAACGACATGGACTGGCAGCCCGAGCCGCTCGACCAGCATCGCTTCGTCGGTAGCGTCGATGCCGGCGCCTTCCAGCAGCGCGCGCGCAAGGATCTCGCGCCTGAACGCCTGGGGCGTCTGCGCCAGGAACACCGTTTCGCGTGGAATGGTGGCGCGGATCAATCGTGCCCCATCGGCGCTGGCCGGACCATCAGCGGTCTGCTTGATCGTGTCTCGCGCGCCAATCGCCGCAATCGCCGCGCCGTAGGTCTTCGCGCCGTCGATCGTACGGCCGATCACGTCGCGCGACACGAACGGCCTGGCCGCATCGTGGATCAGGATCACGTCGGCGTGCGCGGACGCCTTCGCAAACGCGTTCGCGACGGAATCCTGCCGCCGCGCGCCGCCCTTCACGAACGACAGCGGTCGGCCGATCGCCCGGCTGATCGCCGCGGACTCGACCTCGAGGTGATCCTCCGGCAAGGCAATGACGATCTCCGTGATGCGTTCGCTCGCCGCCAGCGCGGCGACGCTCATTTCGAGGATTGATCGACCGCCAATGTCGAGGAACTGCTTGGGCCGATCGGCGCCGAGGCGCAGCCCCCGGCCGCCGGCGGCAATGATCGCGGACACGTGCATAAGGACGATTGATCATAGCCGGTTCCCGGTTCCGGGTTCCCGGTGCCTGGTTGTATGATTCGGCCCGCGCCATGCGTTCCCTCACAGACCTGTTCAACCTCACCGGGCGCGTGGCCATCGTCACTGGCGGCTCACGCGGGCTCGGCGAAGAGATGGCCGAGGGCCTCGCCGAGGCGGGCGCATCGTTGATGCTGTGCGCGCGGCGCGAGCAGTGGCTGGCGCCTACCCTTGACGCGTTCCGCACCCGCGGCTTCAAGGTCGAAGGCATGGTCTGCGACGTTTCAGCCGCCGACCAGGTGCAGGCCGTCGTGGATCGAACGGTGGCCGCGTTCGGCAAGGTCGACATCCTGATCAACAACGCCGGCATTGCGTGGGCCGCGGAGCCGGAGGTGATGCCGCTCGATAAGTGGCAGAAGGTGATCGAGACCAACCTGACCGGCACCTTCCTCTTCTCGCAGGCGGCCGGGCGGGAGATGTTGAAACAGCAGCAGGGCTGCATCATCAACGTGGCATCAATCGCCGGGATGATCGGCTCGGTGAGCACGTCGCACTGGGCCGGCTATGCGGCCAGCAAGGCGGGCATCGTGGGATTGACCCGCGAACTGGCGGCGACCTGGGGACGCAGCGGCATCCGCGTCAACGCGATCGCGCCGGGCTACTTCCATTCACGCCTCGCGGATCCGGCCATCGTGCACGCGGAGCCGCAGATCAAGGCAACGAGCCCCATCCCGCGCGTCGGCGAAGTGGGCGAGCTCAAGGGCGTAGCGGTATTCCTCGCATCGGATGCCGCCAGCTACATCACCGGGCAAACGATCGTTGTTGATGGCGGGCGAACCATTGCATCCTGACCTTTTCGAACCGCCGGCGCGCACGCGCGCGCTGCGCGATCAGCTCCTCGCCTTCTTCGACCGGCACATCTATCCCAACGAGGCGCGATTCCACGAGCAGGTGCAGGAGCACCGCTGGAAGATCCCGCCGCTGATGGAGGAACTGAAGGCCAGGGCGAAAGCCGATGGGTTGTGGAATCTGTTCCTCCCGGAAAGCGATCGGGGCGCCGGACTCACAAACCTCGAATACGCCCCGCTCTGCGAAGTAATGGGCCGCGTGTATTGGGCGCCGGAAGTATTCAACTGCTCGGCCCCGGACACGGGGAACATGGAAGTGCTCGCGCGCTACGGAACTCCGGCGCAGCAGCAACAATGGCTCGCGCCCCTGCTGGACGGAACGATCCGCTCCTGCTTCGCGATGACTGAGCCCGACGTGGCATCATCGGACGCCACCAACATCCGCTCGACGATCGTGCGTGACGGCGGCGACTACGTGATCAACGGCCGCAAGTGGTGGATCTCAGGCGCGGGCGATCCGCGGTGCCGCATCGCGATCTTCATGGGCCAGACGAATCCGGATGCGGCGCCTCACCAGCGACAATCGATGATCCTGGTTCCACTCGATGCCGGCGGCGTCACGATCACGCGCATGATGTCGGTGTTCGGCTATGACGATGCGCCGCACGGGCATGCGGAGATCGCGTTCGACAACGTGCGCGTGCCGGCGGACAACATCCTGCTGGGTGAAGGCCGCGGCTTCGAGATTGCGCAGGGCCGGCTCGGCCCCGGCCGCATTCACCATTGCATGCGGCTGATCGGTGTCGCCGAACGAGCGCTCGAAACGATGCGGACACGAGTCGCATCACGGATCGCATTCGGCAAGGCGATCGCCGAACAGGGTTCGATTCGCCGTGACATCGCGCAGTCGAGAATCGAGATCGATCAAGCGCGGCTCCTCACCCTGCACGCCGCGCACCTGATGGACACGGTCGGCAACAAGGCGGCCCGCGCGCAGATCGCGATGATCAAGGTGGTGGCGCCGAACGTGGCGCTGCAGGTGCTCGATCGCGCCATCCAGGCGCATGGCGCGGCCGGTGTCAGCCAGGACACGTTCCTTGCCTACGCATGGGCGGCGTCGCGGACGCTGCGTCTCGCCGATGGACCGGACGAGGTCCATCTCGAGGCGATCGCCAAGCTCGAACTCAGGAAGAACTAGGAGCCCCAGGGCGGCGGAGGCGGGGCGACCGGAGCGGTCAGGTCGAACTCAACGCGGAACATGCGGCCGGGTCGCGACAACTCGTACGACAGCATCTTTCCAGGATGAATTTCCATTGCCCAGGTGTTGGTATTCGACACCTCGCGCTTCTCGCGCGTGAACAGCGCCTTCGACTCGGCATCGACGGGAAACTCCTGGCGCGTTGCCGTGCCCGCCGCAACCGACTCGCCGCCATACATCGTCAAAACATCTGAACTGCCGTCCTTGTGGCGATGGTCGTGCTTGAATCGCAGGCGATCCGCCAGCCTCGTGATGACGAAGGTCCGCGAACGATCGTCGCCCACATGGAATGGGACCAACGCGCGATCGGCCTGGCAGGTGCGGATGTGGATCACCAGCCGCTGGCCCTCGAAGGGATCGTTGGCTTGTTTGGGAGAATTCGCGACAATCCGGCCCGCAAAGGCTTTTCCACACAGGCTCGACAGCGAGTCAAAGAACTGCGCTGATGGGGCCGGACTCTGCAAGACCATCGCGAGTGCGCCGGCGAGTGCGAGTGCTTTGAGCATCATTCGAATCTCCGATCACGCATTATGTGGCGGCCCGAGTCGCAGTGGACCAGGCAATATCGGCGATCGTTCGCGCCGCGGCGCCGCGTTCCAGCGCGTAGGCCGAGGCCGCGTTACCCTTTAATCCCCTGGCGTAGACGCCCTGCAGGATGCTCGCGAGCCTGAACATCGAGAACGCGAGATAGAAATTCCAGTGCGCGAGGCTGTCGCGACCGGTGCGGCGGCAGTAGGCGGCGACGTACGAGGCTTCATCCGGCATGCCCTCGCGATCATCGTCGGCGGCATCGACACGGCCGAGTGCCTCTGGCGGCAGATAATACGTCAGGCAGTTGTACGCGAGATCCGCGAGCGGGTGGCCCAGCGTCGACAACTCCCAATCCACCACCGCGACGATGCGCGGCTCGGTGGGATGGAAGATGAGATTCTCGACGCGATAGTCGCCATGCACGATTGACACTTCGTCGCCCGGCGGAATATTGGCGGGCAACCAGGCCATCAATCGATCCATCGACGGGATCTCGTCGGTTTTCGCAGCGACATACTGCTGGCCCCAGCGGCCGATCTGCCGCGCGTAGTAGTTGCCGGGCTTGCCGTAATCATTCAGGCCAATCGATGACGGATCGACGCGATGCAGCTTCGCGAGCACGTCGGCCATATCGTCGTACATCGCCGCGCGATCGGCAGCAGAAACGCCAGGCAGGTGCGGCTGACGAAAGACACGGCCATCAACGCATCCCATGACGAAGAACGGAGTGCCGATCACAGCCGCGTCGTCACACATCAGCAACGTCGGCGGAACCGGGATGTGACCGGCGAGCGCCGACATGACACGATGCTCCCGATCCACGGCATGCGCGGACGGCAGTAGATCGCCTGGCGGCTTCTTGCGCAGGACGTATCGCGCAGCCGGCGTGCGCAGGAAATACGTTGGATTCGACTGTCCACCTTCGAACTGGCGGATCTCAAGCGGTCCACGAAATCCCGCAAGATTGGCCGCGAGGTGCTGCTCGAGTGCGGCACCGTCCAGCTCATGACCGGCACGGACTCCGGTCGTCTGCGTTAGCGCAAGGTCGCTCGACATGCTACGGAACGGCGAGCGTATCTCCTGGGCGCAGTGGCGTGTGCACCGGCAGGCGCCGCGCCTTGGTCGCCTGTTCAAAGCTGTAGCCGATTGCGAGGAGCTTCGCTTCGCTGAACGCAGGCCCCATGAACGAGATGCCGACCGGCAGATCGTCGGTCGTGAACCCGGCGGGCACGATCAAATCCGGGAAACCAGAAAGATTGGCCAGGTTCGAGCCGGACGACGCCGCGCCACCCGGCACCTCTGCCGGAGCAGAAATCTGCGCGGGGCGCCGCGACGCGGTCGGATAGACGATCGCATCGAGCTTGTCCGCTTCGAGCACGCCATTCAACACCGCGCGCACGAGCGGCAGCGCGTGATCGCGGACGGAGGTGTATTGATACGCGTTGACCGTGCCGCTGCCAGACTCGCGCACCATCAGCGACCATCGACCGGGATTCGGTCCTGCGCCGTCAGGCCGTGGAGCATTCACCAGCCGCGCGCGATCGATCAGGTCGGTGATGTTCTTCGGATACTTGCCGTTCAGCGTCTTGAGGTAGTCGGCCACCTGCAC
Organism: Vicinamibacterales bacterium; assembly: GCA_035553795.1. Lineage (GTDB taxonomy): Bacteria > Acidobacteriota > Vicinamibacteria > Vicinamibacterales > UBA2999 > 12-FULL-67-14b. The sequence goes on along the minus strand of DATMJU010000680.1, from coordinate 5,878 downwards.
GACGAACTCCGGGTAGCGAATCGCGTTGTAGTACTCGCCCTTCGCATCAAGCAGCCACTTCGGCAGGCGGACGTCAACGATCGTGGCGCCATGCTTGCGCATCGCGTCGAGTGACGCCTCCATCACCCAGTCGACGTCACCATCCTGACCGAGAAAATCACGCGCGATGCCCAGGCGCGCGCCCTTGAGCGCGTCCGCCTTGAGCGACTGCGTGTAGTCGGCCATGCCGCGGCCGTCACCGGCCTTCGTGGACGCATCCGCCGGATCAACGCCGGCGATCACGCTGAGCAGCGCGGCGACGTCGTAGACGTGACGCGCCATCGGTCCGACGGTGTCGAAGCTGAGCGCCAGTGGGATCACTCCATCGCGGCTCACCAACCCCATCGTCGTCTTCAGTCCCGCGATGCCATTTGCCGTGGAGGGTCCGCGAACCGAGCCGCCGGTGTCGGTGCCGAGGCCCGCCATCGCAAACGCCGCGGCGATCGACGCGCCGGTTCCGCCGGAGGATCCGGATGGCGATCTCGTCAAGTCGTGTGGATTGAGGATCTGGCCTCCGAGCGAACTGTGCGCCGCACCAGATGCGAACTCCGAGAGATTTACCTTCGCGACAACCACCGCGCCGGCCGCGCGCAGCTTCTTCACTACGAACGCATCGTCAGGCGGCATCGACCCTTCGAGCAGCAACGATCCCCCGGTGGTCGGCTGATCAACGGTGTCGATGTTGTCCTTGAGGACAATCGGCACGCCGTGCAGTGGGCCACGAGGGCCCTTGGCTTTGCGCTCCGCGTCCATCGCGCGCGCGGTTTCGAGGGCCTTCGGATTGACGGCGATCACCGCGCGAAGGGCCGGACCTTTTCGGTCATACGCATCGATGCGCGCGAGGAACATCTGGGTCAGCCGCTCCGATGTCAGCGTGCCTTTGGCAAACGCCGCATTGATATCGGCAATGGTCGCGACGTCCAGAGCGACTGTCCTCTGCGCCGCCGGTGTCGCCATCATCAGGCACAGACCCATCAGCACCGCACCTGCTCGCGTCATCGTGTTCATGGATGGAAACTCTACCTCACGGCGGTAATATCTCCGCTTATGGCACTCAGAACCAGGCTGGCAACCATCGCGGTACTCGCACTCACGACGACACTGTCCGGACAGCAGCCGGCGGCGCTATCCATCGACACGTTGATGGCCACGCCGTTCCCGACCGATCTCGTGGCCGCGCCGAGCGGGGGGTCGATCGCCTGGGTGTCGAGCAACAGCGGCGTGCACAACATCCTGACCGCGCAGGCTCCCGACTATAAGTGGCGCGCGGTGACGAGCTATACCGGAGACGACGGCCTCTGGATCACGGACATCAGCTTCACGAGCGATGCGAAGACGATCGTCTACGTGCGCGGCGATGGCGCGAACCGCCAGGGCGAGTCGCCGAACCCCGCCCAACTTCAGGACGGCACCGACCAGGCCGTGTACGCCGTGCCGGCTGCCGGTGGCGCACCGAAGCGGCTGGGCGTCGGCAGCGGACCCGTTCCCTCGCCCCGTGGTCAGCGCGTGGCATGGGTATCGCGTGGCCAGATCTGGAGCGCGGACCTTGGCACCACTGACGCACCTGCTCGCCTCGTGAACGCCCGGGGCGGCGCGTCGGCGCTTGCCTGGTCGCCGGATGGCTCGATGCTCGCCTTCGCCAACGGCCGCGGCACGCATAGCTACATCGGCCTGTTCACGTTGGCGACGCGCGAACTGCGCTACATCGATCCGTCGCTCGATCGTGACGGCAACCCTGCCTGGTCGCCGGATGGAACCCAGATCGCGTGGATCCGACAGTTCGCGGCGCCGCGGCCGGCCATGTTCACACCACGCCGCACCGTTGACGAACCGTGGTCGCTGCGCGTGGCTGATGTGAAGACGGGACAGGCGCGCCAGGTCTGGAAGGCCGACAAAGGCTACGGCAGCGCATTTCAGAACGTGGTCGCGGACAGCCAGTTGTTCTGGGGCGCGGGGAATCGCCTGGTGTTCCCATGGGAAAAGGACGGATGGCTGCATTTGTACTCGGTGCCTGTTGCCGGCGGCGCCGCCACACTCCTGACCCCGGGGAACTTTGAAGTCGAATACGTGAACATCGCGCCCGATCGGACGCGGATGGTTTACAACTCGAACCAGGACGATATCGATCGCCGTCACATCTGGAGCGTGCCGGTGGATGGTTCCGCGCGACCCGCGCGGCACGCGGTGAAGTCCCACGGCAGCGAGTGGCAGCCGGTCATCACCAGCGACGGCCATGTCGCCGTGCTGCATGCGGACGCGGCAATGCCACCGCATGCGATGGTGATCAAACCGGATGGCAGCGCTCAGTCGCTGCTCGACAATCTGCTGCCTCCTGGTTTCAATGCGGCGGCGCTCGTGACGCCCCAGGCCGTCACCATTACGGCCACGGATGGCATGCCGATTCCCGCGCAGCTGTTCGTGCCGAAGGATCTCAAGCCGGGCGAACGGCGGCCCGCGGCGATCTTCTTCCACGGCGGTTCTCGCCGCCAGATGCTGCTGACGTGGCACTACAACTACTACTACCGCAACGCCTACGCGATGAATCAGTGGCTGGCCAGCCAGGGCTACGTGGTCATGTCGGTAAACTATCGCAGCGGCATCGGCTACGGCATGGAGTTCCGCGAAGCGCTTAATTACGGCGCCTCGGGCGGCTCCGAGTTCAACGACGTGATGGGCGCGGGCCTCTACATGAAGCAGCGCGCGGACGTCGATCCGACGCGCATCGGGCTCTGGGGAGGCTCATACGGCGGTTACCTGACCGCGATGGGCCTGTCACGCGCATCCGATCTGTTCGCCGCCGGCGTGGACATTCACGGCGTGCACGACTGGAACCAGGGCATCCGCACGTTCATCCCTGAATACAACGTCCTTGACGATCCTGACTTCTCGCGGCGGGCGTTCGCCGCGTCACCAATGTCGACGGTTGATGGCTGGAAGTCACCGGTACTGCTGATCCACGGAGACGACGACCGCAACGTGTCGTTCATCGAGTCCATCAACCTGATCACCGCGCTCAGAAAGCGCAACGTCGAAGTGGAACAGCTCGTGTTCCCGGATGAAGTCCACGACTTCCTACGCCATCAGAACTGGGTCCGGGCCTACAAGGCCTCCGCCGATTTCTTCAACCGGCGGTTAAAGGCCGGCCGCCCACAATCAACGCAAGGCGTTCGGCAGTGACTTCGGTCACGCGCGCGAGCTGCTGCGGCGACACATCGACAGGCGCATAGACAACGACCATCAGTTCGGTGGCGGCGGGCGTGACCATGGTCCTCGCTGAATCTGACGTCGGGTTGCCAAACGGGCCGATCGCGTCAGCAACCGTGATCCGTCCCCCGACATTCACGTCGTCTTTGCGAATGCCCGGATACGACTCCCCCTCCGCCCCGAGTCTCATCGTCACGGGACCGGAGACCTTCGAGAAGTCGTAGAGGCCGTACGGCAGCTGGAACTCGAGCGAACACCAGTTCACGATGTCGACGGCAGAGTTGATGCGCGGAATGGTGTCGCCTTTGCGAACGCGCCGCAGCAAGGCTTCGTTGGACGGCCGCGTCTTGGTGGGATCGATGCCGACCTTCTTGTACATCGTGCGCACCGACGCGACTTCAGCGGGCGGAGTTGCGCGGACGCGCGCCTCGGCCTCGGCCAGCAATGCATCGAGACGCTGTTCGTGCGGCACGACGGTCGCGCCGGTCCACCAGATCACACCCGGGCGAACGATCGACGCGAGCTCCGGCGAGAGGGTGAATGTCATCGTGCTCCTGCTTCGGCTTCTACGGGAGGCCGCACCACGTCCCTGACGCGATCTGCAAACTGCCGCACTTCCTCGACCGACGGCTCGGGGTTGGCAACGGTTTCGATTGGATCGTGGACAATCAACGTCACGTGGCCGGGCCGCGTTGTCAGCTCGCCCTTCTTCATCACGTGACGGCTGCCGACGACAGAGATCGGCACAATCGGCAGGCCGGCCTGCATCGCCAGCATGATGCTGCCGCCCTTGAACTTGCCCATGTGCCCGTCGCGGCTGCGCGTGCCTTCGGGGAACACGATCAGCGACAGGCCATTTGACGTGAGGCGGCTCGCCCATCCGAAGATGCCGGCGCGATCCGGCTTGCTGCGATCGACCAGCATGTGCCCGGTCCGCTTCAGATGCGGGCCGAGCATCGGGAACCTACCCAGCGATTCCTTGGCGATGATGCGCAGCTGGAACGGGATGCTCCAGAACAGGCAGGGAATGTCGTAAATGCTCTGGTGATTGGCAACGAACACGTAGGTCTTGCCAGGCACCAGGCGCTCGAGCCCCTTCACCGTGACGTCCACGCCGGTGGTCGCGAGAATCAGCCACGACCACGCGCGCGCGCAGTGGTGCGCGAAATATCCGCGCCGATCGAAGAAGCTCGACGTGATCGAGGCGATGCCCAGGACGATCGTGTAGACAGCGATCGTCGGGATCAGCCAGAAGACTGTGCGGAACCAGTGGAAGGACACGAGGGTCTTTAGGTCGTGGGGCTTGGGGCTTGGCTGACTATCTGTCTTTCGCCACGATTGGCGAGGGTGGCGCGACGGCCTGGGCGGTACCGGCTGACTGCACCGGAACCTGGACAGCCGACTGCCGTGACGAGACAGGCGCCGGCGCCGGCGCGCCGCCGGGCTCCAGGTAACGGCCGAAGATCATCTTGCCGGCCGTCGTCTGCAGCACGCTGGTGACGACGATGTCGATGGTCTTGCTGATCATCTTGCGCGCGTTGTCGACGACCACCATCGTGCCGTCGTCCAGGTAAGCAACGCCCTGGTTGTATTCCTTGCCTTCCTTGAGGATGAACACTTTCATCAACTCGCCGGGCAACACGACCGGCTTCAAGGAATTGGCGAGCTCGTTGATGTTGAGCACGCCCACGCCGCGCAGTTGCGCGACCTTGTTCAAATTGAAATCGTTGGTGACGATCTTGCCGGCAAGCGTGCGTGCCAGCTCGATCAGCTTCAGGTCCACTTCGCGCACATCCGGGAAGTCGACGTCGGAGATCACCACATCAATGCCCGACATCTTCTGCATCTTCTGCAGGATGTCCAGGCCGCGGCGGCCGCGATTGCGCTTCATCGAGTCCGAAGAATCCGCGACCATCTGCAGCTCCTTCAAGACGAACTGGGGCACCACCAGCGTGCCGTCGATGAAACCGGTCTCGCACAGATCCGCGACGCGGCCGTCGATGATCACCGACGTGTCGAGGATCTTGTAGTGGCGCTCGGGCCCGGCGTTGCGGAACAGCGAAATCAGGCGCGCCGGTTCGAGCCATTCACCCTTCCGGCCGCCGATGACCAGGCCCAGGTACGGAAAGAGGAGCAGGATAAAGCTGTGGAGGAACGCGACCCTCTCGTCCCCGTGGTCGATCCAGAACAGCGCGGTACTGAGACCCTTGGCCAGCAGCAGGCCGGAGGCGCCGCCGATGAAGGCGCCGAGCATGTGCGTGACCGCGGTATTGCGCAGCTGCCACTCGAAGCCGACAGACAGTATCCCGAGGGCGATGCCGAAACCCGTATTGATAAAGGGATCCGTGCTGATAGGCCGCAGCATGTAGGCGGAGTACGCCACTGCAGCTATGAAACCGATCCGCGCGAGTATGAACCAGGCCATAACAGTGTTTGCTTTACCGGGCTTCGCCCGGCGGGACCCGCGCCAGTAGTTATGTATGAGGGGGCGCGGAGATTATCCGGCAACGTTAAAACCGGCAGGGTGACGGCGTCAACCTAATAGCACGTCCAGCGCCTCGCCCACCGAGCGGACGCCGACGAGTTCAGCCTTGCCCATTCCTTCACTGCTGTCCATGTTCGATGCGGGCAGAAC
>DATMJU010000679.1:0-5809 GCA_035553795.1 Vicinamibacterales bacterium | reverse complement strand
GACAGGTAGTCGGCGCGGGCACAAAGGTCGTCGAGCGACACCAGCTCGATGCCGAGGCTTTTGGCGATGGCGGAGGAGATGAAGGGATCGTGGGCAATCACCGACATCTCAAATGCCTGCGCGCGGCGGGCGACCTCCTGCCCAATGCGGCCCAGGCCGGCGAGGCCAAGCACCTTGCCCCGGACCTCTTCACCGAGAAAACTTTTCTTGTCCCACTTGCCCTGCTTCATCGACGCATCGGCGGCAGGGAGCTTGCGGGCCAGCGACAGTAACTGCGCCATTGCCAGTTCGGCGACGCTGATGCTGTTGGCGCCCGGCGCGTTCATCACCACGATGCCGCGGCCGGTGGCGGCTTCGACGTTGACGTTGTCCACGCCGGTACCGGCGCGCGCGATCGCCTTCAGCTTCTTGCCGGCGGCAATGATCTCCGCGGTGACCTTCGTGGCGCTGCGGACGACGATTGCGTCAGCTTCGGCGACATCCTTCGATAATTCTTCGGGTGATCGACCTGTTTTCGAATCGATGTCCCAACCTTCGGCCTTGAGAAGTTCTAGCGCGGTCTTCGGGAGATCGTCGGCAACGACTATTCGCATCGGGAGCATCCAGAAACTATAGGAATTATTTTGATGAACGATTGTCAGACGTTGCGTATCAACGTCGATTGAACGAACGCATATAATACTTTGCTTGTCGTCCGTGTAACGCACCACGTTTGGTGCAATCCGCTGATTTGTTCCGAAACACGAGCGTTACACGGCGTTCACGGGCGCTTTTCCACAAGGTTTTCCACAGAAACTGTGGATCGCCGCACGAAGTTGGCGCATGCGAAAAGGGAATCTGACCTAACGGAGTGAATGATGAATCGGAAAGTGACGGTCGTCGGTGGTGCGGGAAATGTTGGCGCGACAGTCGCGCGTTCGATCGCGCAGCGTGAACTCGCTGACGTGGTGGTCGTGGACATTGCGGATACGAAGGCGGCCGGCGTCGCGCTCGACATCTATGAGTCGTGCCCGATCGAGGGCTCCGCATCGCGCGTGATTGGCGTTGGCACGAAGGATTTCTCGGAGAGCGCCAACTCCGACGTTGTCGTCATTACCTCGGGCATGCCCCGCAAGCCGGGTATGAGCCGCGATGACCTGCTGAACGTGAATTACAAGATCATGCAGGACGTCACCGCGGAGATCGTCAAGCACTCCCCGAACTGCATCATCGTCCCCGTGGCGAACCCGCTCGACGCCATGTCGCAGGCGGTGTTCAAGCTGTCGAAATTCCCGCGCGAGCGCGTGATCGGCATGGCCGGCGTGCTGGACTCCGCGCGCATGAGCACGTTCATCGCGATGGAACTGAACGTCTCGGTCGAGAACGTCTCGTCGTTCGTCCTCGGCGGCCACGGCGACACCATGGTGCCGCTGCCGCGCTACACCACGGTGGCCGGCATTCCGATTACGGAGTTGCTGCCTGAAGACCGCATCAAGGCGATCTGCGAGCGCACCGCCAACGGCGGCGCCGAGATCACCAAGCTGGTCGGCACGAGCGCCTGGTATGCGCCCGGCGCATCAGCCGCGCTGATGGTTGAAGCGATCCTGAAGGATCAGAAGAAGATCATGCCGTGCTCGGTCTACTTGCAGGGCGAATACGGCATCAACAACCTGTTCGTCGGCGTGCCCGTGAAGCTGGGCGCGAAGGGCGTGGAGCAGATCGTCCAGATCAAGCTCACCGCGGAAGAACAGGCGGCGTTCAACAAGTCAGCCGGCGCCGTGAAGGAGCTGGTCGACGTTATCGGAGTCTAGAGCGGGGTTCCGGGTTCCGAGGTGACCGGTCACGGGTTTAGTTCTATTGGTTAGGGTTCGCACCGCCGAACCCGGAACAGAACCAAACTCGTAACCGGTAACCCGGAACCTGTAACCTGAAGGCTAAGAAATCACGGCCTTCAGGAAATCCCGATTCATTCGGGCTATATTCGAAATCGAAATCTCTTTAGGGCACACGGCCTCGCACTCGCCCTCGTTCGAGCACATTCCGAAGCCTTCCGCATCCATCTGTTCGACCATTCGCACCACGCGGCGTCCGCGTTCGGCTTCGCCTTGCGGCAGCAAGCCCAGGTGCGTGATCTTCGCGGAGGTGAACAGATGCGCCGCGGCGTTCTTGCACGCCGCCACGCAGGCGCCGCAGCCGATGCACTGCGCCGAATCCATCGCCTGGTCGGCGATGTCCTTGGCGATCGGCAGGCTGTTGGCGTCCGGCGCACCGCCGGCGTTCATCGACACGTATCCGCCGGCCGCGATGATGCGGTCGAATGCGGACCGATCGACCACCAGATCCTTGAGGATGGGGAAGCCCTTCGCGCGAAACGGCTCGATCGTGATCGTTTCGCCGTTCCTGAACCGGCGCATGTGCACCTGGCAGGTCGTGGCGCCTTTGTCCGGACCGTGCGGAATGCCGTCGATCACCAGCCCGCAGCTGCCGCAGATGCCTTCGCGGCAGTCCGAATCAAACGCGATCGGATCTTCGCCGCGCTTGATTAACTGTTCGTTGACGACGTCGAGCATCTCGAGGAATGACATGTCGGGATGCACGTTCTCGGCGGTGTAGTCGACCATCTTGCCGGCCGTGTCCGGCCCAGCCTGCCGCCACACCTTCAGCTTTACTCGCATTTCGTACCCCAAGTCCCAAGACCCAAGTCCCAAGCCCCCTTCACTTGTAGCTCCTCTGAGTGGGGTGGACCTCTTCGAACATCAGCTGTTCCTTGTGCAGCATCGGCCTGGTGCCGACGCCCTTGAATTCCCACGCGGCGACGTAGGTGTACTCATCGTCATTGCGCTGGGCTTCACCGTCCGCCGTCTGGTATTCCTCTCGGAAGTGGCCGCCGCACGACTCACGACGCTCGAGCGCGTCGAGCGCGAGGACCTCCGCGAACTCCATGTAGTCGGCCACGCGGCCGGCGTAGTCGAGGCCGGGATTGAGGTTGTTGGCATCCCCTGGGACGTTGACGTCCTGCCAGAACTCGTCGCGCAGCGTGCGGATCTCCGAGATCGCCTGCTGTAGCCCTGCTTCGTTGCGGGCCATGCCGACCTTGTCCCAGCAAATCGCGCCAATCGCGCGATGGAACTCGCGGACGCTGCGCTTGCCTTTGACCTTGAGAACGCGATCGATGCGCTCTTGCGACTCGGCCCTGGCCGCGCCAAACACATCGTGGCTGTTGGTAATCGCCGGCAGAGTTGCGCCGCCGAGATAGTTCGCCACCGTATACGGCGCGACGAAATACCCGTCGGCCAGGCCCTGCATCAACGCGCTGGCGCCCAGGCGGTTCGCGCCGTGGTCGGAGAAGTTCGCCTCACCGAGGACGAAGAGTCCCGGGATGGTCGACTGGAGGTTGTAGTCCACCCACAGGCCGCCCATGGTGTAGTGCACGGCGGGGTAGATGCGCATCGGCACTTCGTACGGATTTTCATCCGTGATGCGTCGATACATGTCGAACAGGTTGCCGTAGCGCGCGGCGATCGTCTGGATGCCGTTGCGCTTGATGGCGTCCGCGAAGTCCAGGTACACCGAGAGGCCCGAATCGCCCGCGCCGCGGCCTTCGTCACACACCGCCTTCGCGGCGCGCGACGCCACGTCGCGCGGGACGAGGTTGCCGAAGCTGGGATACCGGCGTTCCAGGTAATAGTCGCGTTCGGACTCAGGGATCTGCGACGGGGACCGCTTGTCGCCCTGCTGCTTCGGCACCCAGACCCGGCCGTCATTGCGCAGGCTTTCGGACATCAGCGTCAGCTTCGACTGGTGATCGCCGCTGACGGGGATGCAGGTCGGGTGGATCTGCGTGAAGCACGGATTGGCGAAGTAGGCGCCGCGCTTGTGCGCGCGCCAGGCCGCGGTCACGTTGGAGTTGATGGCGTTGGTCGAGAGGTAGAAGACCGTGCCATAGCCGCCCGTGCAGAGCAGCACCGCATCTGCGGTGTGCGACTCGAGTTCGCCGGTGACGAGGTTGCGCACGACGATGCCGCGCGCCTTGCCGTCGACGACGACGAGATCGAGCATCTCGCGGCGCGGGAACAGCGTCACGGTCTTCGCGTCCACCTGCCGCATCATCGACTGGTAAGCGCCGAGCAGCAGTTGCTGGCCCGTCTGGCCTCGCGCGTAGAACGTGCGCGACACCTGGGCGCCGCCGAACGAGCGGTTGTCGAGCAGGCCGCCGTATTCGCGCGCGAACGGCACGCCCTGGGCGACGCACTGGTCGATGATGTTCACCGACATCTGCGCCAGGCGATAGACGTTGGACTCGCGCGCGCGATAGTCGCCGCCCTTGATGGTGTCGTAGAAGAGGCGATAGACGCTGTCGCCGTCGTTGCGGTAGTTCTTCGCGGCGTTGATGCCGCCCTGTGCCGCAATGCTGTGCGCGCGGCGCGGGCTGTCGTGGATGAAGAACGCCTTGACGTTGTAGCCAAGCTCGCCGAGCGATGATGCCGCCGACGCGCCGGCCAGGCCGGTGCCGACCACAATCACCTGGAACTTGCGGCGATTGGCGGGGTTGACCAGCTTGTTCTCGAACTTGCGGCGATCCCACTTGTCGCCGATCGGTCCGCTGGGGATTCGCGCGTCGAGAATCATGAGCGCGCTCCAAGGATGAAGGTGAAGATCGGCAGGGCAGCGAAGCCGATGCCCAGCAGCACCGCCAGCCCGCGCCCCATCAACTGCAGCCGCGGTGTCCACGTGGGACTGTTCACGCCGAAGGACTGCAGCGCGCTGGTCACGCCGTGCCAGAGGTGAAACACGATGATGCCCATCGCCACGATGTAGAAGGCCACGTACGCAGGACTGCTAAACACCGCCAGCTGCAGGCGATAGATGTCCCGGATGCCCTCGGGGGTCTCGTAGTACGGCCCGAACTTGAAGGTGGCCAGGTGCGTGACCACGAACAGCAGCATCACCGTGCCGGTCACGATCATCGTGGACGACGACACGCTCTTGCGGCTGCGGTCGTTCTTGGTCTTCGCCCACGTGCGCTTGGCATAGCGCTGCGGGCGGGCGGCGTAGCTGCCGGCCACCAGGCCGACGGTCTTGATGATGTGAAGCGCGAATACCGCCAGCAACCCCAGTTCCGCGACGTAGACCAGCGGATTACTGACCAGGGCGTGGGAGTACTCGTTGAACGCGTCCGGACCGGCGATGAACAGCAGGTTGCCCGCGAGATGAGCGACCAGGAATATCAGGAGCGAAATGCCGGTGAATGCGATGAGGAACTTCGAACCAATCGATGATGACAGCGCTTTAAAGGCCGGTGCTTTCTGAGGATGCATGAAGGGCTTACCGCTCTTGATATTAGCAGGGAATAGTCGGCGCCGTCTCCCGCGCAGTCGCGTGTGGGCCCGCCGGAGTGTTGCGATAGGATTCGCGCTACACGCATGAGCGACGGCGACGAGCAGGGAACGATCTTCTGGAATCCCAGCGACGAGATCAGCTCCAGGGGCTTCCCGCCGGACTTGCTGCGGCAATCGGCAAGGCGGCTGCAGGTGCTGGCGATGCTCTACGCGGTGGTGTTCTTCATGGCGGGGATGCTGCCGGCGCTGATGCGCCCGGGCGACCGCGAGATCTTCCTGGGCAATGTTCTGCAATGGGGGCCGGGCGTCGTCGGCATCTCCGTCGCGATTGCCGTCGCGGCGCTGATCCAGTTCACCGCGATCACGCCGGTGACCGCGATGAATCTCGGCCTGGTCTTCGAAGTCGCCAGCAGCTACGCAATTGCCGCGGCGGAGTTCGCCGATCCGATGCAGATCGAGCTGCGCCACGAGTTTCTCGGCCTGTCGTGGGT
>DATMJU010000678.1:0-14802 GCA_035553795.1 Vicinamibacterales bacterium | reverse complement strand
ACGAGCCCGCCAACTGCATGCCGAACAGCAGATTTCCAAGGATGATGAGTACGACGAGCGAAATGGCGCCGGTGATCATCGCGGTGATGCCATGCGCGAGCGCGACGGCCACGGCCGGTGCCGGCGTCACTCGCAGGCGTCGAAGCAGTCCCTTCTCGCGCTGCTGCACCAGCGGCAAGGCGACACCGAAGAGCGCGCCTGACATCAGCGTCGTGGTCAACAGTCCAGGCATCATGACCGCCATCACTCGCGCGTCACCGCGGGCCATCACGTAGCCAAACAGCAGCAGGAAGCCCAGGGGAAACGCGGTCATCCAGAACAGCGCCGTCTTCGAGCGGCGGATTTCGGTGAGCTGCGCGCGCAAGAGCGCAAGCGTCGAGCGAATCATGACTGGACAACCTCCAAGTCTTTCTGCGCCATCTGTGGCCCCACAAGTTGAAGGTAGACGTCTTCGAGTGACGGACGCCTCAGGCGCAAGTCGTCGAGCCGCGCGCCTGACGTGCGAAGCGAATCCGCCAGGCCGACAATTGCCGCCGTTGGATCGGGCGTGCGATACCGGAACAGCGATCCGTCGCGGCCCTCGAACGTGGCTTGCGGCACCAGCGTCGCTGGATCGATCACGCCGCTGACTTCGAGCCACAGCGTCGAGGCGCCGGCCGCGCGAGAGAGCAACTGGAGCGGAGTGCCATCAGCGACGATCTCGCCAGCCGCGAGTATCAGAACGCGATCGGCCAACGCTTCGATCTCGTCGAGATAGTGCGACGACAGCAGGATCGTCTTGCCGTCGCTCTTCAGCGCGATCAGGATGTCGTGAATCTGCCGGCGCGCGATCGGATCCAGGCCGGACGTCGGCTCGTCGAGGATGTAGAGATCCGGATCGTGCAGCATCGCCATGGCCAAAGCGAGGCGCTGCCGCTGTCCACCGGACAGTCCGCGCACCATCGCCTTGGCTTTGCCGGTCAGATCAACTCTGTCGAGCGTCCGAGCGATCCGGCGCCCGCTGGAGGCGCCGGGATACAGCGACGCATAGACCTGCAGCGTTTCCGTGACGGTGAGGTCCTCCATGAACGCCGTCGACTGCAGTTGCACCCCGAGCCGCGCGCGCAACGCCGCCGGGGCGTGCGCCGGATCGATGCCGAGCACCGACACCGTGCCGGACGTGGCCGGGCGAAGCCCCTCGAGAATCTCGACGAACGTGGTCTTGCCGGCGCCGTTGGGCCCAAGCAATCCGATGATCTGGCCGGTAGCGGCAATCGAGACGTCAATGCCGCGCAGCGCCTGCACGTCCCCGTAGGACTTCCTGAGCTCGCGAACCTCGATGGCAATCATGGAACAAGGGTGCCCGAGGTGCCTGGGGTGCCTAAAGTGCCGAAGGTCAGGAGTGGCGCATGACGAATGTCATACTGTCGGAATATGGCGGGAAAAGCGCATTCCTATTCGATCCACATGCGGTGGACGGGCAATACCGGGCAAGGCACGCGGGAGTATCGAGGCTACGAGCGCAGCCACGAATACTCGGTAGAGGGAAAGCCGGTGATCCCGGGCTCGTCAGATCCCGCGTTCCGCGGCGATCGCACGCGCTACAACCCTGAAGAACTGCTGGTGATGTCGCTGTCGTCGTGCCACATGCTCTGGTACTTGCACCTCGCCGCCGAAAGCAAGATTGTCGTAGTGGACTACCAGGACGCCGCGGTGGGGACGATGGTGGAGGATGCGGAGAAGGGTGGGTACTTCACGGAAGTCATCCTGCGGCCGTCGGTGACGATCGAAGCGGGCAGCGACGCGGCGATCGCGGAATCTCTTCATGCGCGCGCGCATCATCTCTGTTTCGTAGCCAATTCCGTCAACTTCCCGGTGCGCTGCGAGCCCGTAACGCGACAGCAGTCCTAGATCGACGAGCGTTCCAACCTTTCTCTCTTCGCGGTCATCAAAGGCGGACATGGACCGCCTTTCACCCCTGGACGTCACTCGTCAGAACGTTCGTCACGCTGTCAGAAACCTGCTTCGAGACCGCAGCTTCGCTGCCATCACGATCCTGACGCTCGCGCTCGGCATTGGCGCGAACACGGCGGTGTTCAGCCTCGTGAAGACAACGCTGTTCAGCCCGTTGCCGTACGGCGACGCGGAACGCTTGACGTTGATCTGGGGACCCGATCGCGGAGAGTCCACTCACCTGTCTCTTCGCGAGGTCTACACGTATCCCCGAGAGACGCAGAGCTTCGCAGACATTGCGGGCTACCAGGAGACCGACGCCAGTTTCACCGGCGGGCAGGAACCCGAGTTGATTCGCGCGGGTTCGGCGACGCCCAACCTGTTTGAAGTGACGCGCACGCCGGCGATGCTTGGCCGCGTCTTCTCGCCCGCGGATACCGCCGGAGGGACGAGCGACGTGATCGTCATTGGCCACGGACTGTGGCAGCGGCGCTTCGGCGGCGCACCCGACATCATCGGCCGCAGCGTTCAGGTGAACGGACGCACGCGAACGGTGATCGGCGTGATGCCGGAGGGGTTCCGCCTGCCGATGGACTATTCGTCGCTTCGCCCGACCGAAGCGTGGATTCCGGAAGTGGTCAACCCGTCCAACCTCGGCGCGTGGGGCAACCGCTCGTACTCGGGCCTGGCGCGACTCAAGGATCACGTCTCCCCTGCGGCGGCATCGAGTGAATTGCCCCTCGTTGCGGCGCAGTGGGTCAAAGCCGGCTACGTGCGCGCGCAGGCGGATGGCAGCCTTGGCGGACTGGCCCGCCGCGTGATTCCGGCTCACGAATTCATCACCGGCGAGGTGCGCGGCACGTTGCTGATCCTGTTTGGCTCGGTTGCGTTCGTGTTACTGATCGCGTGCGCGAATGTTGCCAACCTGCAGCTGGCGCGGGCGGATGTGCGGCGCCGGGAAGTGGCGTTGCGCGCTGCGCTCGGCGCGGGACGGGGACAGATCGTCTCGCAGTTGCTGACCGAGAGCGTGCTGCTGTCGATCGCCGGCGCTACCGCCGGACTCGCGGTGGCGTGGGCGGGACTGCTGATCGTGTTGACGCTCAGGCCCGCGAACCTGCCGAGACTTGACGAGACCTCGCTTGATGCGGCCGTGCTTTTCTTTACCGCGCTGCTGGCGGTGATCACCGGCATCCTGTTCGGGCTGCTGCCCGCGCTGCAACTCTCGAAGCCTGACGTGACCGGCGTGCTGAAGGACGGCGGACGCACGGGCACCGCCGGCCGATCGCGACAACTGGCGCGCCGCGGTCTCGTGGTGCTGCAGCTGGCGTCATCCGTTGTCCTCGCGCTCGCCGCGGGACTGCTGATTCGCAGCCTCGTCGAACTCAACCGGATCGATCTCGGCTTCAATTCATCGAACGTGCTGACCGCTCAGCTCCAGGTCCCGGCGACGGACTATCCGCGCCCGGCTGATGTCGTGCGCTTTCATCGTCAGGCGATTGAGCAGGTGGCGCAGATCCCAGGCGTTCGCGCCGTGGGCTCGGTGCGCGTGTTGCCGCTGGCGCGGACGATCGGCGACTGGTCGATCAAGATCGAGGGTCGCCCCTACGTGCCTGAAGAGAATCCGAACGGCGACTTCCAGGCGGTCACGCCTGGCTACTTCGAAGCGATGGGCCTGAAGCTGGCTCGCGGACGATTCATCAGCGGAGCGGATCGGGAAGACACCATGCCGGTTGCCGTGATCAACGACACCATGGCGGCGCGCTACTGGCCGAACGAAGATCCTCTCGGCCGTCAGTTCATGATGGGCACGGACGACAAGCCGTGGCTCACCATCGTCGGCGTCGTCGCGACCGTTCGTCACAACGCGGTGGTCGAGGAGCCGCGCGCGGAGATGTACATCGCGCACTCGCAGTTGCCTGGCCACATCGGCAACGCGCCGCGCGGCATGACGCTGGTGCTCAAGACGGATGGCAACCCGTTGGCGATGAGCGGGCAGGTGCGTGATGCGATTCGCGCCATCGATCGCAACCTGCCCGTGTCAGGCATCCGCGCGATGGACGATGTGGCGGCGGATGCGCTTGCGCAGCCTCGATTCGTGACTTTCCTGCTGGCGCTGTTTGCCGGAACTGCGTTGACGCTGGCGTCGATCGGCATCTACGGCACGATCTCGCTGCTGGTGTCGGAGCGCACGCAGGAAATGGGTATTCGTCTCGCGCTCGGCGCAAACAAACCGGCGATCCTCAAGCTGGTGCTGGGCCAGGGCATGATGCTGACGCTGATCGGCCTTGGGTTGGGGCTCGCGGGCGCGGTGCTGCTGACGCGCACACTGTCGGGGTTGGTCTACGGTGTCGGCACCCTCGATCCGCTGACGTTTGTGGCCGTGCCCGCGCTGCTGGCACTGGTCGCGCTGCTGGCGTGCTTCCTCCCCGCAAGACGCGCTGCCTCCGTGGATCCAATCACGACGCTGAGGAATGGCTAGGCGGCGGATATCATCATGGGATGCGTTCGCTGGCGGCCTTCCTCCTGCTGATCGGGCTTGCCGCGCCGTCATTCGCGCAGGAGCACGCGCACCAGGATCCGCCCGCCCCTGGTGGCTGGCATTGGTCGGTCGAGGGGCGCGTCTTCTTCGGCTACAACTACCAGCGCCGCGAGTTCACCGACTTCGATGAAGTCGAGTCACAGAACTGGGTGATGACAGCGCTGTCGAAGACATTCACCCGCGGATCAGGGTTCCAGCTCTCCGGCATGTTCTCGCTCGAGCCCTGGACGCTGCGCGACATCGGCTCGCCTCAGGTGTTCCAGACCGGCGAGACGTTTCAGGGTGCGCCACTGGTCGACTATCAACATCCCCACGACCTGATCATGAATCTCGGCGGCAGCTTCACGCAGCCGTTCGGCGCAACGTCGGTCACCGTCAGCGCGTACGCGGTTGGTCCCGCCCCGATCGGACCGATGGTGTTCATGCATCGGCCGTCGGCCGCAGACAATCCGCAGTCGCCGCTCGGTCATCACTACCTCGATGCCACTCACGTCACACCTGGCGTCGTATCGCTCGCCATCGAGCGTGATGGATTCGGCTTCGAGGTCGGCGCATTTCATGGGCAAGAGCCGGACGAAGACCGGCTCGATCTCGATACCGCGGCACTTGATTCATACAGCGCGCGCCTGTCGTTCGCTGATGGCCCCTGGCAGGCGCAGATCTCGGGAGCCGAACTCAAGACGCCCGAGCGCTCATCGCCGTACGACGCCAGGCGCGTGACGGTATCCGTGAGTTACTTTCAGGGTGACGATCTGCGTTCGATCGCGTGGACGGCGGCCTTCGGACAGAACCGCGAAGTGTTCGGCAATCTCGAGGCCTACCTGTTCGAAGCCACGCGGCGGGCCGGCCGTCATTCTTTCTACGGGCGCGCGGAGAGCGTTGCCAAGGACATCCTCGATGCCGGCTTCCATCCGATAGGCTCGTCGCACACTCATCGCCAATCGCAGATTGGCGCGCTGACACTCGGCTACGTGCGCACGATCACGGCTCGGTCGTTTGGATCACTCGGCGTCGGCGGAGACATCACCGGCTACCGGGTGCCGGCCAACCTGAAGGAATCCTACGGATCGCCGGTGTCCTTTCACATCTTTGCCCGTCTCAGCGGCAGCGCCGGCGCGCGATTGACGCACCGGCACTGAGCTGGACGGCGCTATTCAGCGATGTAACGCCACGGCGCCGTCAGCGAGTCGCGCTTCCAAATGGTGAAAAACGGCTGCGGCGGCGGCATCTTGCCGTCCGGTCCTGGCGCGTTGCGCAGGATGTAGCCGATCGTCACGCCGAAGTCACCGCTGGCCGCGATCACCGTCTTCTCCGGTCCCCAGTTCACCGCGCTCGAGTTCGGCGAGCCGCCAGGCCCCGCGACCTGCGCGCCGATGGCAACGTTGCCGAACACGAATGTCGGCGTGTCCGGCCCGCCGAAGTTCGCTGCGTCCGGGCTTCCGTAGAGCGTGAACGCTGGACCGATGCCCATGGTCTGCGCGTCGCGCGAGAAGGAGCGTTCCGCTTCAGCGAGGCTTTCGCGGTAGGTCTCGATCGTCTTTGCATCCGCCGATGACGCGACGATCTTCGCCGGCAGTACACGTCCGAGCGGAATCGCCGGTGCGGCTGCCTGCGCCGGTGCGCGCTTGTAGGCGAGGACCCGCCAGCCTGCTGCTTGCTTCTCCCAGTAGGCCATGTACTTCGCGTGCTGCACCGTGCCGTCGGCGCGGTTCACGACCATGAACCCCGCGGTGTATCCGTGACGGCCATCGCCGGAGAGCCCGACACGAGCGGGCGTCCACGTCGCCTTCGCGCCGGCGTTCGCTGGATTGCTGCGCAGGGCTTCGATCGCCTTCTGCGCGCCGTACGCCACGCCGCCAGGTGCGGGCATCGCGACATCCGTGGCAAACATCGCGGAGATGCCGGTAATGAGATCCGTCTTCGCGCTCGCTTCCGAGAACGCCCGATCGGCAGCCAGCAGTTCGTCGGAGATCTGTTGCGGGGTTGAAGTCTGCGCTGTGACGAGCACAGGGACGAGCAGGGCGATGAGCAGAGAGATTGTTGATTTCACGTTAGACGGTTTGCCGTGCGGGACTTTTTGTATCCACGGATCCGTGTAATCCGTGGATGACGGATCAGACTCCGTACTTATCCGCATCCCACTGCAAGCCAAGCTCCGTGGGTGGGGCCATGTAGCCTGCCAGTGCCGATGCCGCAACGACCGACGGCGATGCGAGGTAACCCTCGCCCCCGAGACCCATGCGGTTCTGCCAGTTGCGATTGAAGGACGTGATCGCGCGTTGGCCCTTCTCGAGCGCGTCTGGTCCCTGGCCGAAGCACGGTCCGCACCACGATGCGCGGATCTGGCCGCCGACGCCGCGGAAGACGTCGGCGATCGATTCACCACCGAGGCGGGCGTCGGGACGCTCGATCAACAGCTTCACGCCGCCCGATCCCGGGAACACGACGAGCTCTCGCTGCACCTTCGTGAGTCCCTTGTGGCGTGCCGCCATGAACACGAGCGCGGCCGCGAGCAGGTCGTCGTAGCTGCCGTTGGTGCACGAGCCGATCATCGCCTTGTCGAACTCGATTCGTTCGCGCGCCACGTCTTCGGCCGGGAAGGCATTGCCCGGGCTGAACGGCTTGGCGATCATCGGCGCGACATCAGCGAGGTTGAACTCTTCGTCGAGGTCGAAACGCGCGTCCGCGCCGCACCCGAAGTGCGGATACGGCAGCTCGGTGATGCCCTTCGCGCGATACCACGCGTAGGTGATGTCGTCCGGCGCGAAGATGCCGTTCAGCGCTTCGGCCTCGGCCATCATGTTCGCGATGGTATTGCGGAAGGCGATCGGCAACTGCTTGTCGCCGTCCACCAGCTCCACCGACATGCCCTGCGATTGCTTCGCGCCCCAGCGCCGCAACAACTCGAGCACGATGTCCTTGCCGGTCACCCACGGACTGAGCTTGCCGCGGAACGTGACGCGGCGCTCTTTCGCCATCGTGAAGTAGATGTAGCCCGTCGACCATCCAAATCCGAGAGTCGTCGAGCCCACGCCCATGCCGACCGCGCCGTACGCGCCGTAGGCGCGGCTGTGCGAGTCCGCTCCGGGAATGAATTGGCCCGGCAACACGAGGCCCTGCTCCGGAAAGTAGAAGTGAAAGATGCCGTCGCCTGGCGTCGCGTAATACGGCTTCTCGATGCCGTGAAACGCCGCGAACTGCCGCCCAATCTCCGTCTGCTTGTCGTCGTCTTTTTTTCCAGTGAAGACGAAGTGATCGTTGGCGACAGCGGCCTGTCTCGGCAAGATCGAGTTGCCGCCGGTGATCTGGTTGAAGGTGTGAATCGAGAACGGCGCCGTGCCGTCCGACGCCGGGAGAAGGTCGGCGTAGACGCGTAGCGTCGCGCCAGGCACCACTGCCGCATCCTTGTCGACGCGATGCGCCCACACGATCTGCGCGGTGGTCGACAGATTGCGCGCCACGTCCGGATCCGGGAACACCACTTCGGGCTTGCGCGTCACCGACGCGATGAACTCGCGACGACCCAGCGCGAAGATGCCGCCGCTCTGACGGATCTCGTCTTCCTTGGCGCTCAACGGCACCGGCGTGTAGGTCTTGCCCTGCGTCGTGTTGACGATCTCGCGTGACGCCGGATCGAACGTGAACTCGTCGCCGTCGCGCGCGTCGGCAACCGCTTCCGGACTCTGCACGACGTGCAGGCCGAGGTTGAACGAGTTGCGGCGGAAGATGTCGCCCATGTTGTTCCCGCAGATGATCACCATCTCGAGACCAACTTCTTCAGCGATGGCCTTCAGGCCGGCCGGAGACATTTCGCGCGAGCTGCCAATCGCAAAGCGATCGCCCGCGATCACGAACGTCTCGCCGCGGTGCACGCGGGCGCGGAAGTCCGGCATCAGGTAACGGAACGATCCGGCCTTCCAACGCTCGTCGAGCGTATCCAGGCTCTCCGACACGCAATCGGCAGCGGGCGTGATCTGATCGGTGTCGATCGCGTCGAGCTTCTTCGCTGGGTTCTTCGGGTCCCAGATGATCAGCGCCTTGCCGCGGATGAGCGGCGCGATGCCGGCAATGGCGGTGTCAGATGCGCGGGGACCGGGGAGAGATTCGACCGTGACGCCGGGCTTGAGGATCGCGGGCTTTGCAACTTGCATAGCCCACGATCTTATCAGCCGCGATGCTGCTTGCTGAGCGGTGTTTCTGAGGGCATTACTTGACCGTGACCCTGGCGTAGCCGTTCGTCCAGCAGCACTGGTTGCCGGGCGACGTGTCGGGGCGGCCAAAATTGTCCACGCGCACGCGGAGCACGTAGTTACCGGCCTGCGTGAACGTTGCCGTCGTTGATGCTGAGCCCTCCAGCTCGGTCAATCCCGAAGTGACCGGGTCGAACTTCACGGGCCCGGGACCGGAGTGCTTGTACCACCTGATGTTGATCGCGGGACGCGCGGGACCGCGTGACTTGAACTGCACGCCGCCTTCGGCGCTGGCGTCGCGTTCGCTGTCGTCCTTCGTCCAGATCGTGATCGGCAGCGGCACGCCGGCGGAGGCCTGCATCGGCTGGCTCTCAATGCCCACCGGACCACGGCCGGTCATGGTCTTCGCCGTGAAACCTACCAGCGGCGGGATTGATCCCATGGCCATTGGCCACCGCAGCCCGTAGGCGCCCGTCTTGGTGCGGCCCGGGACCTTGTGGGTCTGCCCGGCGTGGCGCAGCGTCCACACGACGTCGCCGGTGTATTTCGCGGGAATGTTTACGGTGAACACGCCGCGCTCGCGATCGCGCCGCGCGCCGGTGGGACCGCCACCCTGGACGGGGGTAAACGTCGTCGGTTGGCGGCCGTCGAACTCCTTCGGCTCGATGAAGTTGTTTGGACCGAGAGGAATCTCGACCACCTCGGTCGCATTCAAGTTCGAGTAGCCAAACGACAGCGTTGCGGTGCCGTCGGCATTTTCGTAGAAGCCGTCAAAGAACGGCACGACACGCTGGCCTTCAGGTGGTGTCGGCGCAAGCGGTCTGGGCGCCTGGTCGGAGACGATTCCAATCGCCGCCGCCGCAAGCGCCATTCCAAACAGAAACGAACGTCCGCGCACGCCGGTTACTGCCGATCCCGCGGCGCTGCCACGTTGTTGGTCGTCGCCTTCAGCTTCGCCTCGCGCTCTGCCTTGATGCGCTCGTAGCCGGCGTCATCAAGGTGCGTGACGGCAATCCACGCGTGCGACATTTCGTCGGCCGTGCGGCTGCCGGGCCCGACCCACTGATCCGGATCCGGGTTGCCCTTGTTGTTGGCGGTGTTGTCGTAGTACCCGGTCATCACCAGCACCGCGCCTTTCGGCACGAGCGGCGCGTAGTCGTCCTGGTAGATGTGGCTGGTGTGCCAGTTGTTGGTCCAGTTGGACACCGAGCTGATCATCTCCAGCTTGCCAGTCTCCGGATAGAAGATCTCGAGCGTCTTGCCGACCAGGCGGAAGTGGCCGTGCGGCTGGAAGCTGTCGATGCGCACCGGCGTCTTGAAGGTGTGGAAGCCCTGCGTCACCGTGGTGCCGTGCGGCGGAATCTCGAGATCGCCGCCCTTCATCGTCATCAGGTACAGCCTCAGGTCCTGCTTGTACTTGGCTTCGTGATCTTCCGGATAGAGCCAGATGCCCATTTCGATCACGTCGTTCTTCAGCTCTTCGCCGGTCGGGTAGTAGTGCACGTCCCAGCGCACGAGCGCGTTGGCCGGCATCGTGCGGCAGCCGTCCTTCGGCACGATCTCGCCCGCCTTACCGAGGGCATATTCAGACACGCGCTCCGTCTCGACGTAGTTGCCGGTCTTCTGGTCGAACTCGACGAACTCGGTGTTGGCGTGGTGCGCCGCGGCGCGGCCCTTCAGCGAAGGCTTCACCGACACCGCCTTGATGCAGCGGTTCTTGTCGAGACCCGTCGGGACGATCGGGCGCCACCACACGTCCTGTCCGCGCGCGGGCAGCGTGAAGGGTTTGGTCTTGACGATGATGTCTGGAGGACCGAACTGCTTCTCGAAGGCCCACTCGTTCGGGTTCTCGAACGTCACTGGCGGCGGCATGTCAGCCGGGTTGCCTTGCGGCGCACCGCTGTCGACCCACCTGGCGATGGTCTGGATTTCCTTCTCGCTCAACCGCAGGTCATCCTTCAAATGCTGGATGCCGACGTTGCGGTCATAGCGGTAAGGAGGCATCTCGCCGGCCACCACCTTGTTGCGGATCGACCGCGCCCAGGGGCGCGTCTCCGCGTAGGTGACCAGCGACATCGGTCCAATCGAGTTGGGCTGATGGCACTGCTGGCAGCTGCGCTGGAAGATTGGCGCAATGTCCTTGGTGAATGTCACTCCGGTTGCTGCCGGAGCTTGTTGAGCCGCCGGTTGGGCGACTGACACGGCGACGAGAAGGGCACTGCCGAGAACGAGAAAGCCTGCCCTAAATAGACGGACGCACGCCTGAGACATCTAGCACCTCTAACCGCGGATTTTAAGCCAACAGCCCCCGCTGTGAACAGGGCTTCCGGGAGGATAAGATCGGCGCATGAAACAGCGCTTTCTCATGATTTTCGCAGCGACGGTCCTGGCCGCGGCCTCCTTCCCCGCAGCCCAGGAAAAGGTCGACAAGGACATCCAGTGGAAGATTCGCCGCGAGGCGACGGATAACTCGCAAATCATGCGGACGATGCACTTCTTGACGGATGTGTACGGGCCGCGCCTGACCGGCTCGCCCAACCTGAAGGCGGCCCAGGACTGGATCGTCCAGGAGACCACGCGCTGGGGCCTCAAGAACGCGCACCTCGAGCCGTGGAACTTCGGTCATCCCGGCTGGGTGAACGAGCGGCTGTCCGTGCACGCAATTGCACCCTTTAAGGATTCGCTGGTTGCCGAAGCGCTCGCCTGGACGCCCGGGACCAACGGCGCGGTGACCGCGCAGGTCGTGCAGATGCTCATCCCTTCGTCGCCGACCAAGGAGGCGCTGACGAAATTCTTCGACGACAACCGCGCGAAGGTGAAGGGCAAGATTGTGCTCGTCGGGCAGCCCGCCGTGATCCCCGTCACGATCCTCCCGCCGCCGAAGCGCCGCGAGGACAATGAGGTGCGCGCGCAGTACGACGCGGTCAATCCGCAGCAGCCGAATTTTGGCGGCGGTGGCGGCCCGGCGGTCAGACCCGACCCGAACGTCGTGCCTGCCGCGCAGGTCGCAGAGCAGTTCGATCAGTTCCTGGTGGCTGCCGGCGCCGCCGCGCGCATCAACGATGCGGGCCGCGAACACGGGCAGATCCGCGCGTTCAACAACCGCACGTTCGACATCGCCAAGGCGGTGCCCACCGTCGTCATGCGCAATGAAGATTTCGGCCGCATCGCGCGCGTGCTCGCCGACGGCACCCCGGTTGAACTCGAAGTCAACATCGTCAATCGCAGCTACCCCGAAGGCGCAACCTCGTACAACGTGGTTGCGGAGATTCCCGGCACCGACAAGGCGCAGGAAGTGGTCATGCTCGGCGGCCACATTGATTCGTGGCACGGCGCGACCGGCGCGACCGATAACGCGATTGGCTCGGCGACGATGATGGAGGCGATTCGCATCCTGCAGGCGCTCGGCGTCAAGCCGCGCCGCACCATTCGCCTCGCGCTCTGGAGCGGCGAGGAGCAGGGCTTGCTCGGCTCGCAGGCGTACGTGAAGGAACACTTCGGCATGGTCGAGAATCCGAAGCCGGCGCACGCCAACTTCGCGGGCTACTTCAACATCGACTCGGGCACCGGCCGCGCGCGCGGCATGTCGGTGTTCGGTCCGGCCGAAGCCGCCACCATCCTGCGCGAGGCGACGAAGCCGTTCGCCGACAACGGGTTCTTCGGCGTCAACGCCACGCAGAGCCGCCGCCGCGGCGGCACGGACTCAACGTCGTTCAATGAAGCCGGCCTGCCGGGCATCGGCATCCAGCAGGATCCGATCGAATACGGCTCGCACACGTGGCACACGAATCTCGATACGTATGAACGCATCATCGAGGAAGACGCGCAGCAGTCGGCGATGGTGATCGCCGCCGCGGTGTATCACCTCGCGATGCGCGACCAGATGCTGCCGCGCCTGCCAAAGGATCGGATGCCGGCACTGCCGACGCCGTAACTGGGAATTAGGAATTGGGAACTACCAAATCCTATTTCCTATTTCCTATTTCCTACTTCCCAACGGCATACAAGCGATCGTCGGCGCGCAGGAAGAGTCTTCCCCCACCTGCCGCCGGCGACGCCACGAAGTGGCCATCGAGCGTGTTGCGTGACAGCACTTCGAACGTGCGGCCGGCTTTGATCACGATCGTCTCGCCGCCCTCCGCCACGAAGTAGACCTTGCCGTCACCTGCGATCGGCGACGCGCTGAACGTGCCGCCGACGCGCTCCTGCCACAGGCGCTGACCGTTGCTGGCATCAACAGCCGACAGGATGCCGTTGTCGGTGCTCATGTAGATCACACCCTGGTAGTGCACCAGCGACGAGACGTAGGGTCCGCCTGTCGGCACGCGCCAGGCAACGTGGGTGTTGCTGATGTCGCCGCGTCCACCAAGCTTGATCGCCATGTACGGGCTGCTGCGGTAACCGCGGCTCAGGAACAGCACGCCGTTATCGACCATCGCCACGGGAATCGGGAAGCGATTCACTTCGGGATACGTCCACAGCGACTTGCCGGTCACGGGATCAAGGGACTCCACGCCGCTGTTCGAATTGACGATCAGCTCGGGTCCTGACGGTCCCTGCACAACCGTCGGCGAGCTATACGACTCCTGCCCCGCCGGTTTGTCGACCTTCCACTTCACTGCGCCGGTGCGCTTGTCGAGCGCGAGGATGTAGGACGCTGGCGCGTGATAGCACAGCAGGATGATCGTGTCCTGATACAACACCGGTGAGCTGGCATGTCCCCACTGAATGTCGAACGCGCCGTATTCCCTGGCCAGGTTCTTCGACCACACCGGCTTACCGTTGATGTCGAGCGCCACGAGCTGGCCGGTGCCAAACCACGCGTAGACGCGTTCACCATCCGTGACCGGGCTCGCGCTGGAGAGATTATGCTTGTCGTGCACCGGCGGCAGTTCGCCCTCCGGCTTTGTTTCGTGAATCCACACGCGCTTGCCCGACGCGCGATCGAAGGCTTCAACGATGAACGCCACGTCAGCGCGAGGCCGCTTGTTCAGCGCGGTCTCGCCCGCGCTCTTGGGATCGGCGCCTTGCGTGAGCGTGGGATGGTTACCGGCGCGGCGCCGGCCGTCTCCGGCCTGAGAAGTCACGAACACGCGGTTGCCGAATACGATTGGCGACGACACACCCGCGCCCTCGAGCGGTGTCTGCCACGCGACGTTGTCGGACGGCCCCCACGACGCCGGCAGCGCCGAGGCCGCTGCGATGCCGTTCGCTGCCGGCCCGCGCCAGTGCGGCCAGTCGTTCGCACTCAGCGCAACCCCGAACCCGAGAACCAACAGAACCAGCAACCAGACCCTTGGAACCGCTGGAACCTTTGGCACCTCTTGGAACCTATTTTTCTGACAGGTCACTTTTGAGGATCCTTCTAAAGTTCGAATAGGTCGCGGTCGCGAGGATGTCATCGAGGCCGCTGTAGGCCTTGTAGTACTCCTCCATCTTTTCGGGCACCACCAGGTCGAGCGCCTCGTCGCGCCGGAAGGTCACGATCACCTGGCAGCGCACGATCGGATCGGCGGCATTCATCTCCGTCCGCATCACCGTGCCGGTGAACGGATCGATCCAGATCGCGCCCGTCAGCGCCAGGTCTCGACCGCGCGTCGTCTTGATCAGCGTCGGCCGCGCCACTTCCTTGAACACGGCCTTGCGGAGCAAACGGCCGGCAATGGTCTCTTCGCCGCCATCGGTAAACTCGAATCGCTCGTTGACGCGCGGGTGCAGGAACATCATCCCGAGCAGCGGAATGTTGATGCTGCGGGCGACATTGCCCAGGTTGTGCTTGACGGTGTCCCTCGTGTAATCCGCCGCCTTCTCGAAGCGTTCGCGGTGATTGGTGGTAAACAACTTCAACAACCGATCGTCGCGGTCGCGAAGCTTGCGGCCTTTCACCTCGTAGACATCACGGAACGGCATCCACCCTTCGCCGTCGCCGCCAAGCTGCACGAGCAGGAAATCCGACTTGACGATCGACTGGTTGACGGGGCCGCCGCCCTGCATGCCGCCGCCGGGATTGGATCGTGACAGGTTGTTGCCGGGATTCGGCGGTCGCTGCAGCTCCTGCGCGTAGTGCTCGTCAGCGGCGAGCAACGCGAAGCGCTGCTCGTAATTCATCGTGTAGCGCATCGCGCTCGACAGCACGGTGTG
>DATMJU010000677.1:0-4447 GCA_035553795.1 Vicinamibacterales bacterium | reverse complement strand
TTCGAAGATGACCGAGAACGCGCCGGTGTTAGCGCCCTGCTCGCGCGCCAGCGCGGTCACCAGTGAAGAATCGACGCCACCGGAGAGCTGACAGCCGACCTTCACGTCGCTCAGCAGTTGAGCCGATACGCTCGCGCGCATCAGGCTACCGAGCTGCTCGGCACTCTCCTGTCGCGTACGCTGAGGTTTCTCTGCGGCATCAGGAATCGCCCAGTAGCGAGTGATCTGTATGCCGTCCGGTGTAATGGTCAGACGATGCCCGGGACGCAGCTGATGGACACCTCTCAGCAGCGATGCCTCGCCGGCCAGGTACCGGAAGGCGAGCTGCTCATCGACGTGGTCCTCATCGATCTGCGCCGTGAAGGCCGGATGCGCAAGGAAGGACTTGGCCTCTGATGCGAACAGCACGGTTGATCCGGTCTGCGCCCAGTACAGCGGCTTGATCCCAAAGTGATCGCGCGCAAGATGCACCTCGTGCGACCGCAGATCGGCGATCGCAAGCGCGAACATGCCGTTGAGACGCTCCAGCATCCCGTCGAGACCGTGCCGCTCGTAGAGATAAAGCAGCACTTCGGTGTCCGTGCGGCTTCGGAACCTGTAGCCCGCGGCCTCGAGGGCTGGTTTGTAGTCGAAGGCGTTGTAGATCTCGCCATTCAGGGCAATGAGGATCGTGCCGGCGTCATTGGCCATGGGCTGATGGCCGTGATCGGAGAGATCCAGGACCTTGAGACGCTGAAAGCCGATGCCGCTATCGGCATCAGGCCTGGCGCGTAGCGAGAACAAGTGCTCGCCGCGGTCATCGGGACCACGATGCGCGAGCAGCCGCGTCATCGCTCGAACGATGTGGATGTCAGCAGGGGCGCCGTCGAGATTGACGAAGCCCGCCAGGCCGCACATCGGGTAGTAGCAAGATGCAAGTAGCAAGTAGCAGGAAAAACGCCGTGGTGTTCTTGCTACTTGATACCTGCTACTTGCTACTTCTCCTTGGTCTCGTGCAGGAACTCGAGGACGAGTTCCAACATGCGCTGGTTGATGCGGCTGCCTTCGTAGGTGCCGAACTTGGCCTGGAACGCCTCGAGCGGCACGACGGCCTTCGCCATGGTGCGATGGCCGCCGGCACTGCCGATGTCGTTGAACCAGCGGCGCACGAAGTCGCCGGCGTTGCGAGAGTAGCCGAGGTTGCGCACCGAGACGACGAACTGATCGTTGACCACGCCGCAGATCACCGTCCACTGCACGTTCTCGAGCTGCAGGTAGAAGTCGGCGACGTACGGAATGAAGTCTTCGCGCGGCGGCTCGCCGAGGAACGCGCAGAACACGTGTTCCATCATGCGGCCCTGCTGCCAGGCCTTGATCAGGTAATCAAGGCGCTCGGCCGTGATTTCCGCGCCTTCCATCTTGCGAATCGCGGTGGCGTCCGCCAGCGGATAGAGGTACGAGAACGCGTCGATGTCCGCGCGATTGGCGTGACGGTTGAAGAACAGCGTGTCGGACTTGATCGCGTAGAGCATCGCCGTGGCGGTGCGCTCCGAGATGTCCATGTCCACGGCGCGCAGATGCTCGGTGAGGATCGTCGACGTGGAGCCGTAGTCCGGCCGGATGTCCTTGAAGATCGCGTTGTAGCCTGATTGCTCGGGGTGATGATCGATCACCAGGTCGGCGTGGGGCAGCAGACCCGGAAAGTAATGCGGCTGCACGTCGACGAGCGCAATCTTGTCGAAGTCCTTGAACTGCTCTGGAGTCACCGTCTCGATCTTCAGGTCGAGCAGCTTCACCATCCGCAGGTTCTCGGGGCGCGTGACCGGCTCCAGGCACCCGATCACCGCGGTCTGCCGCGTGCGACGCAGGATGGTGCGTAGCGCGAGCCCGCTCGCCATCGCGTCCGGATCCGGATCGTTGTGCGTCAGGATCAACACGCGGTCCGCGTCATCCATGTAGCGCTGGTACTGCTGCACGCGTTGGCGCGTCACCGACCGGCCCAGCTCGGTCATCAAGGGCGGACCGATGAGCTCGGCGAGGGTGATGGTGGTGACTTCTGGAAAGTCGTCGCGCAGCGTCTCGGCCTTGCGGACGTCGGCGAGGCTGGTGCCGACCACGTAGATCAAGGTGCCGCCCGCGCTGCGGACCGCCTCGAGGATCTTCCGGAGGCCGCGCCGGCCGTTGTCCTCGATGAACACCGGCATCACGGGATTGACACCGAGCTTCACGTAACTGTCGATGCGATCGACCTCGTCGACCGACACGGGCAGCTCCGAGGACTCGAATTTGCGGGCCAACGCCCGGCTTTCGACCAGGACCTCGAGCTCCGCTGACGGAGTCAGGACTGCCTCGAGAAGCCGGATCACCAGCTCCGTGTGGCAGACCGCAAGACAACGCACGATCCTAGGATTATATTCCTCCTTCGCCGGCTCAACGGGGGACAACCCCCGCCCGGCGTGTCTGGGTTAGGATTCGCCTGTGAAGCGCCTCCTTCTTACGGTCCTGCTTTGCGGGGGCGCCGCGCTCGACGCCCAGCAGGTGTTCCGAGCCGGCGTGGACCTGACGAACTTTGCCGTCACGGTCACCGACAAGAAGGGGAACATCGTCCCGAACCTCACCAAGGATGATTTCGAGGTCGTCGAGGACGGGAAGCCGCAGACGCTGAGCTATTTCGCGGAGGGCGACGGCGATGCCGCGCCACCCATGCACCTCGGGCTGATGGTGGACGCCAGCGGGAGCATGCAGAACGACATGAAGCTCGCGCAGGGCGCGGCGATCAAGTTTCTCAACATGCTGCCCGAAGCGCAGAACATCACCCTGGTGGACTTCGACACGCAGGTGCGGATCACCACGTATCCACAGCGTGACTTTCCCCGGCTCGTCGAGCGGATTCGCCAGCGCAAAGCCAGCGGGATGACGGCGTTGTATGACGCGGTCGGGACGTACCTTGACGGCGCCGATTCGCTGGACGGCCGCAAGGTGATGGTCATGTATACCGACGGCGCGGACTCGCGTTCGGCGCTGTCGCTGGGCGAGGCGCTCACGCTGTTGAAGGCCTCGAATGTCACCGTCTACGCGATCGGGTTGCTGGAGAGCGCCGGCTCATCCAGGCACCACCTCCAGATGACGCTGCGCCAGATGGTCGAGCCCACCGGCGGACAGGCGTTTTTTCCGACCGCCATGAAGGACGTCGAGAGCGCGTACGAGAAGGTCCTCGCGGAGATTAAGGGGCAGTACCACCTCGGCTACCTGTCGGCCAACACGGCGTCCGACGGCAAGTGGCGCAAGGTCGACATCAAGGTCAAGCGGCCCGACCTGCGGGTCCGATCGCGCAAGGGCTATTTCGGTCCCTACAAACCCGCCTCATAGACGGCCCGGCCGTAGCCGTGGCGACGGCCGGTCGTAGTACGATGGTGAGCTACCAGACACGCCATCATGCCGTCCGTTTCCGATCACTTTCAACTCGCATCCGACTTCGAGCTTCGCGGCGACCAGGTGCATGCCGTGCCCGAGATGGTCGAGGGGCTGAATCGCGGCGACAAGCACCAGGTGCTGCTCGGCGTCACCGGGTCGGGCAAGACCTACAGCATGGCGCAGGTGATCTCGCGCGTGAACCGGCCGACGCTGGTGATGGCGCACAACAAGACGCTGGCGGCGCAGCTGTTCCAGGAGTTCCGGCGCTTCTTCCCGCACAACGCCGTCGAGTACTTCGTCAGCTACTACGACTACTACCAGCCCGAAGCGTACATGCCGTCGAGCGACACCTACATCGAGAAGGAGTCGATCGTTAACGAAGAGATCGATCGCATGCGGTTGTCGGCGACCCGTTCGCTCTTCGAACGACGCGACGTCATCATCGTCGCCAGCGTCTCGTGCATCTACGGCCTCGGCTCGCCGGAGGCGTACTACGGGCTGGTCCTGCCGCTCGAGAAAGGGCAGCGCATCGATCGCGACCAGATCCTGCGCAAGCTCGTGGAAATCCAGTACGAGCGCAACGACCACGACTTCGGGCGCGGCACCTTCCGCGTGCGCGGCGACATCATCGAGGTCTATCCGTCGTACGAGGAATTCGCGCTGCGTATCGGCCTGTTTGGCGACGAGGTCGACGAGCTGACGTCGTTCGATCCGCTGACCGGCAAGGCGCTGAAGCGCCACGAGCGCACGGCCGTCTATCCGAAGTCGCACTTTGTGACCGGCCGGGAACGGCTCAAGGAAGCGGTCGTCACGATCAAGGAGGAACTCGAGGTCCGCCGCACCGAACTCGAACGCGAAGGCAAGGTACTCGAAGCCCAGCGCCTGCATCAGCGGACGATGTTCGATCTCGAGATGATCAAGGAGATCGGCTACTGCCACGGGATCGAGAACTACTCGCGGCACCTCACGCAACGCAAGGCGGGGCAGCCGCCGCCGACGTTGCTCGACTACCTGCCGTCGGACGCGTTGATCGTCGTGGACGAAAGCCACCAGA
>DATMJU010000676.1:0-2472 GCA_035553795.1 Vicinamibacterales bacterium | reverse complement strand
AATCGGAATCGGAGTGCCTGAATCGGACAGGCCGATGCGGCGGCTGAAGAACAGGTCGGTCTGCACCTGCGTCACCGAGAAGGCGCTGCCGGTGCCCATCGTGAAGAAGTTCGAGTTCTCCAGGAAGAAGTCGCGCTTCTCGGGATAGAACAGGCCGAACCGGCTCAGGTTGACCTGCTGCTCGTCAACTTCGACCTGCGCGAAGTCGGTGTTGATGGTGACGTCCATGTTGAGGCCGGCCGTCAATCCATAGCGCGCATCGAGGCCGATGTCCCGCACCCAGTCGGTCGTCTTGTTCGTTGGGCTGGTCTGCAAGTTGCGCACGCCGCCAACCAGGAACGGCTTCAGGCGGAGATCGAGTCCGCGCGACACGTCGGAGATGCCGTGGAGCTCGCCGGCCATGCTGACGCGCGTCAGCGAGTAGGCCTTGGGGATCGGCGACCACAGCGCGCTTTCGTTCTTGCGGCGCGTGTGGCGCTGGAAGTTGATGCCCCAGACCTGCGCATCGCTCGGGGCGAAGCGCACGGTGCTGAACGGAATCTCGATCTCCGCGGTCCAGCCGTCGCTGACGATCTTCGCCGCCGCATCCCAGACGCCATCCCAGTTGCGATTGATGTTGGCCGTGCCGCCGCGGCCGCCGCCTTCACCCTCGTCGAAGATCTGCTGCTCCAGCTTGGCGCCAAGTGGAGTCGTGACGAACATGTAGCCGTTGCGCGAGTCGTGAAACGTATCGAGGATCACCTGGAAGTTGTCTTCATCGAACAGGCGATCGGCATCGCGGCGCATTTCGGTCGCCGTGACCGCGAGCGATGAATAGGCGCGCACACCGATGTAAAGATGACCGCCGTCGTAGAGCACGCGCACCTCGGTGCGGTCCGTCGCCGGCTGACCCTCGGCGGGTTCCTGCTGGACGAAGCGATCGACGATTGGCGCGGATGCCCACGCGGCCTCGTCAAGCACGCCGTCGATGCGCAGCGATTCGTTGACCCGCTGCGCGGTCATGGTCGGCCGCTCGCGGCTCGACTGCGCAGCCGCGGGCGCAGCGGGCTTCGCGGGAGCTGGTGTCTCGTGTTGATGTTCGGTGGAACCCTGGGCGGAGGCGGGGACAGGCAGGAAGAAGAGCGCACACAACGACGCCCAACAACATATGCGGCGAGCAGATGACATCGTCCAAATAGTCTAATGCCGCCTCAGCGCTCAGAGACCTTTGGTTACAATTGCCGGGGATCTTCGAAGGGGACGTTGGCGGCGCACAGCGGGCATTCGGTGGGCCGCCACGCATCGAACGGCCCGCGCCCGGTGGTCTCGATCCGCAGACCTCGTTCGGTGAAGAACGTGGCGCCGACCGAGCCCAGCACATACAGCGCGCCGACGACGACCGGGATCGCGCCGTGCGCTTCGAGTTCGATTAGCGTGGCGCGCAGCGACGAGCCGGCGCTCATCACGTCATCAACCAGCGCCACCCGCTTGCCCAGCAGCGAGTGACCGACACCCGGTGGCAGCTGATAACGCGTTCTGAACGGTCCTTCGGTTGCCGCAGCGGCCAGCGACGTGAAGTAGAACTCGCTGCCCAGTTGCCTCGCCACCAACTGGGCGACGAACGCGCCGCCGGTCAGCGGTCCGCACACGGCCTCGACGTCGTGACGGCGCATTGATTGCGCCAATTGCAGCACGAACGGATCGAGCGCCGCCGGAGCGGAAAACGCGATATCGAGATCGAACCAGAGGCCGCAGTGCAGCCCCGATTCCATTTGAAAGTGCCCTTTGCGCGCGCGCGCCAGATCGAGAAAGGAAGCCATGGACGAATCAGCCGAGTATATTGGCGTACTCGGCTGGGTCCACGCGACTCACATCAGTCGGTCTTCGGCGCCTCGCCAACCTGGCGCACTTCAACCGGCATGTTGAGCGGCTTGCCGCCGGGCCCGGGGCAGGACGACACGCGGGCCGCGAAGCGATAGGCTTCGTCGGCATCCTTGACGTTGATGATCCAGTAGCCGGCGATGAACTCCTTGGACTCGGCAAACGGGCCATCCGTCACCAACGGACTGCCATCCTCCCGCGCCGTCACGAGGCGAGCCTGATCGGGCGAGACCAGCCCCTCGGCTGCCACGAATTGGCCCGACTTCTTCAGATCGGCGTTGAGCTGGTCCATGAAGCCGACCATTCGGCCGACATCCTCAGGCGACCACCCTTCCATCTGGTACGGGCCACCCTTCACGTTCATATGCACCATGAACTTCATAATTCGTCTCCTTGCTTACACGTCGAACGGGAATGGGCTGGATCGACAAGCTCGGCCGTAGATTTTTCAGGGATCACGGATCAGGGATCGGGGATCGGGGATCAGGGAGTGCGTGAGTTCAGGACCATTGCCAGCAGCGCGTAGTAGCCGCAGATGGCCATCGCGTCCATCGTGGCCTTCTCACCGAGTGTCGCGTGCGCACGGGAGCGGAGGGCGGGCCAGACATGCTG